>JAESQU010000178.1 GCA_016764995.1 SAR324 cluster bacterium
AATGTCATCAACGCCTACCTTGGAGCTCATTGATGCCAGAGGATATCTCTCCTAAAAATACTAAATCTGAATCTTCATTTGGCTATCATGATGGGGAAGTTGAAAACATCATTTCCGTTGAGGACGTCAATCGACAGGCTCAGGAAATTGCAGAAACAGTTGGCAAAGAAAAAATAGCCGGACTTGTCGAGGGTGATCCTTTTTTGAAAATTGAAGGTCTTCACGCGGGTTACGGGAAGATGGAAATCCTTCATGACTTTAACCTGCAGGTTGGTAAAGGGCAGTCGCTCTGTATGATTGGTCCTAACGGAGCAGGTAAATCTACGGTATTGCATTCTATCTTTGGTTTTACAAATATCTATTCCGGAAATATTCTGACTCGGATTGGTGATACTGAAACGACAATCACTCAAATGAGTTCCAGCCAGAAACTAAAAGAGGCCGGAATCTCCTATATCCTTCAGGATAATTCGGTTTTTCCGGACATGACAGTGGAAGAAAATCTGATGATGGGAGGTTATCTAAAGGAAAACACGGATGCCGCAAAGCAATCAACAGAGCGCATATTTGAGAAATATGATCGACTAAAAGCAAGGCGAAACAAACCTGCAAAGGTGCTCTCAGGAGGAGAAAGACGTCTGCTGGAAATTTCAAGAGCGTTGGTAATGGAACCCAACATTCTGCTTGTCGATGAACCGTCGATTGGCCTGGAGCCGCGTTTCATTGACATGGTATTTGAGATTCTCGATGACCTTCAACGAAATGAAGGCAAGACCATTATTATGGTAGAACAGAATGCCAAGAAAGGTCTCGAATTCTGTGATATCGGTTATGTGCTTGTTTCCGGAAATCTAGCCATGGCCGGCAGCGGAGATGAATTATTGGAAAATCCGGATGTAGGACGTTTGTTTTTGGGAGGATAACAAAAGTTGCGACCTTTCAGTGTTCCTTTGCAGAACTAAATTCTGTCAGCAACTTTAAAGATATATTCCGGACGAAGATGCTTCCTCTTCCGGAAGCGGAGTCCCGTAAGGTTGTTGCGGCTGTCCAAACTGCAAATCATGTGTCCCCACATAAACCAGTCCCAATAAAAGTACGGCGATAAAGATCAGAATCACCTTCTTTTCCTGCGGATCAAAGTTATCAAGCATAATCAGAATTGCCGCAAGAATCTCAGGTCGTTGCCGTAAAAGTAGCGGATATCGTCAATGTTGTGTTTTAGCAGCGCAGGCCGCTCCACACCCATCCCAAAGGCAAATCCACTCCATTCTTCCGGATCATATCCGCCGTTTCGCAAGACAACCGGATGCACCATCCCTGCTCCGGCGACTTCCAGCCAGCCCGTATTTTTACAGAGCCGACAACCGACAGTACCAGAACCGGCTTTGTCTACACAACTGCAGCTCATATCAATTTCGATGCTGGGTTCAGTGAACGGGAAGTAACTTCCGCGGATTCGAACTTTACGTTCCGCACCATACATTTTGTGCGCAAATTCACTCATCACTCCGATCAAGTCTGTTAGTCTGATATTTTTTCCGATTGTTAATCCTTCAACCTGAAAAAACTGATGTTCTGAACGAGGAGTGATTTGTTCGTAACGATAGCATTTTCCCGGAAGAATCACCCGAATTGGTTCAGGATAATATTCCCGCATTGCCCAAATTTGTCCGGGTGAAGTGTGGGTACGCAAAACTACTTCGTCATTGACCCAGAAGGTGTCCCACATATCACGCGCGGGATGATATTCCGGAATGTTCAGCAGTTGAAAATTATATTCGTCACTTTCCACTTCCGGTGATTCATAAACCTGAAATCCCATTTCCTGGAAAATTTGATAAATGCGGCGCAAAGTCTGGGTTGTCAAGTGCAGGTGGCCTGTCGTACAGGGACGTCCTGGAAGGGTTACGTCCAGATCGTCAATTTCCAGTTCTTCATGGAGCTTGCTTTCACGTAGAGTTTTTTGGCGCAAATCAAAAGATTGCTGAAATTCCTGTTTGACTTCATTGATTACCTTTCCCATTGACGGCCGCTCAGCCGCAGAAAGAGTCCCGAGTTGTTTTAGAAAAGCGGTGAGATCACCTTTGCGTCCCAGATATTTATGATACCAATCCGGCAACTGATCGGTTTTGCTTAAGGCCTTAAGCTCGTTTTGCCCCTTTTCGCGGAGCATGTTTATTTGTTCAAGCATTTTGAGAGAGTAGATTATTTATTACAAGTCAGTGGCGGATTCCGAAATTTCGGCAGTGCTGAGAGATTCCTCCATTTTTATATCAACACCGCCGCTACGTAGCCTGGAAAAGGATTCCATGACATGCTCCAATTCTTTCAATTCTTTTGCGTTTTTTAGGACACGGTGACTGAATTGCTGAAATGAAATTTGATGACTGCTCGGAACCCTGAGTGTTCCATTCACAAATTCCTGCAAATCAAGATGAACCTCGTCAAATTGGTCACACCAGCGATTAAAACTTAGATATGCTTCCTTGAGTGAAACAATCTCCGGTTCAGGAGAATCTATGCCACCTTTTGAGTTTGGAGAAGCCTTTGTGTTTCCACCTTTATTGAGCATCTGCAATTCCCTCTCAAGTGTACGGGCAAGATCCGGACGACCGAGAGGATCAGATAATCCGCTTACCGGTAAAGTCACAGAAGGAACAGTAACGGCCGGAATTTGTTTAGACGCGGATTGTCCTGCCGGCGTTATTGTTCTTTGTGAAGTACCTGTTTCCAAGTGAGTTATGCGCTGTTGAACCGTGTGTATTTGATCAATCAATCGAGCTAACTCTGAATTCAGTGCGCCAATTTCCGCAATTCCAGGAATTTGGTTTTCTCCGCTTTTGAGTATTTTCGGCATGACCGTCACTTGCTGCCTTTTGAGCCATGCCGGTGTACTTAGCCGTGCCTGCCAGTCCGGATGTTGACTCAACTGTTGCTCGCATGCTGTCAGCCAAGTTTGAAAACTAAAAGGACGATTTGGGATATGGAGTGGTTTATCAAATGAAAGAGGACAATCAAGGTCTGCAAGCCACTGCAACCATTCTTCCCATTTCTTTTTCGTTTCCTGTTCAAGCAAGTATTGCAGCAGGCGCTCTTCCAGTGCATCGTTGGTGCTTGCCATTCCAAATCTCTCTTGATACTAAACTCAGTGTTTGCTGCTTCCGTCTACAGAATAAATAAAGTCCAGAAATGCCCGGATTGCGGAACTTTCACCAAATGTTTCCTCTATAATCCGCAGTGCTTCGTCATTTTTTAGTTCTGAGCGATAATAAATTCTGTGTGCTTCAAGAATTTCGCCGATTGCCTCGCGGCTGAAATTCTGACGTTTTAAACCAACAATGTTTACACCTTTTACTTCAAAACGGTTTCCATATCCTGTCGCGTATGGTGGAATGTTACGGTCAATCAGGGAAGCCGCGCCTGTGTAAACATAAGATCCTACATTCAAAAATTGCGCGACTCCGTTTTGTCCGCCGAGGGTAACATAGTTGTCCAAAGAAACATGTCCACTCAGACCGGTGTAATTGGCCAGAATGTTATGGTTGCCGAGGTGGCAGTCGTGAGCCACGTGCACATAACCCATCAATAAATTGTCATCACCAATCACCGTTTCTCCACCACCGCCTACTGTACCACGGTGTACAGAAACACCCTCGCGAAAGGTGTTATTGCTACCGATTTTTACCAGTGTTTTTTCTTGATTATATTTTATATCCTGGGGTTCGCCACCGATGTAGGCCGTAGGGTGAAATATATTTTCTGTTCCAATTGTAGTCTCCCCACTCAGAATTACGTGGGATTTAAGCTGACATCCGTCACCAATTTTGACGCCCGATCCTATCAAACAATAGGGGCCTATTTCAACATCAGCGCCAATATCTGCACCATCTTCGATGATGGCGGTTGGATGAATTTTTTTCATAAGCTTTAAAAGGCAGTGGAGCGTTTCGGCTTTGTTGCTGTAGCAATTAAAATAATGACCAGATACATTGTGGGCTAAATGGAACCCTAAAGTCAAGAAAACACTGCGGTCACAAGAGGATACCTTGTTCTAAGTCAGCTTGACCTCGGTAACTTAAAAAGCAAGGTTCACGAATTGCATTCATTCTGCTGCATCAAACACTTTTGAAAAACTATAAACAACAAAGAACGATGCTTAAAAAAACACTTCTTCTGCTGACCCTGCTCCTTTTTACAATTCCCGTAAGCGCGGAAACTTTACGCCTTAACAGCGGAGAATCTCTGGAAGGTAAAATTCGAATAATGGATGAAAAAACTTTGTTTCTTGAATCTAAACTGACTGCTCAGGAATTAAAAATTGACAGGGCGGATTTGAGCCTTATCGAATTTGACACCTCTGAGCGTAGTCTTGCGCGGAGAATTGGCATAGGTTTCCATTATCGTCCGAATGGAAATGAGGAAAACCTTTCGGTTAAAAACTGGTTGAGCGCGGTTGATTCTGCGGAATTGATGGTTGGTTACAGTTCAGGCGCGACTAACACTTTCAGCTTTGAATTACGTTATGCCAGAGTTTTCAAAGTAGAAGGTACAAGTGACCTTTTTTATGGCGCGGGCACAGGAATTATCTCCAAAGACAGTAAACGTGGTACCGCGTTTAGATTTTTCTCCGGCAGTGAGTTTTTCCCGAGGAGCAGTCCGAATTTTGGTATTTCACTGGAATTAGGCGTGCTGCGTCAACAGGGCGTCGGCGATGTTACTCAGGGGTTCTACAATGCCATTTCAGCACGTTATTATTTCTGATTGCGGGACCACATGGGCCAGAAAAGCTCAACTTCGTCCAGTCTAATTTTTGAAGAATCGGAACAGAATGATTCTTTGATGGAACAAATCTTTGACGGCATCAGCGATGTTCCGGACAAAGAGCCCGCATTGGAAATTTCTGTTTCCAAATCTTCCACGAAAAAAAAACAATCCTCAACCAGCTCTGTTCCCAGACCAGATGAGGAGCTTGACCTGCACGGCAAAACGCGTGAAGAAGCAATCATGATGGTACAAAACTTTGTGATGACCTGTCATAAGCAAGAATTCCGCACCGCCTTGATCATCACCGGAAAAGGCCGCAATTCAGGCGACCGAGGCCCTGTGCTGAAGAGAGAAGTTAAGCATTGGCTTGAGCGTAATGGAAAACCTTTTCTGCGTGATTTTCATGAGGCTCCACCACGTTTTGGAGGTTCCGGAGCAATTTGGCTGAATTTCAAATAATTCGCAAATTAATTTATAACTCCGGGTACTGCAAGTGTAAAGCAGGGAATTGTCACCTCAAATTCTACACCATCTGTGGTTGTCATTTGATAAGTGCCATGCATCGTTCCTACGGGCGATTTTAAATGAGAACCGCTCGTGTATTCATATTCCTCATCGGGTTCCAATACAGGCTGATCACCTACTACTCCCTCGCCTTTCACCTCATTTATTTCACCATTGCTGTCAGTAATAATCCAGTGGCGTCGTAAAAGCTGCACTGTTCTCCGGCTTAAGTTTTTCAAGCGGATACGATAAGCAAAGACATAGCGCTCCTCTTCAGGCAATGAATGCGTTTCAAGGTAAAATGCTTCAACCCGAACCTGAACTCCTTCGGTGATTGCTTCTTCCATGTCTTGGCTTAAAAATTATGTTTTAAAAAACGATTTATATTTTCGTTTGAGTTATACCGTATTTTCTAAAAATGGCAAATAAAAAGAGACAGACATCTGTAAATGCCTGCACGACTTGCCCTTCAAACTAACTTCGAGTAAAATATTGTTTGTTTAAATTCTGTCTTTTTAAGCCAATTTTTCACCTCGTTTTCCGCTTTTTATGAAATTTGTTGATTCAGTAAAAATCCATGTCCGTTCCGGAAACGGCGGTGCCGGCTGTACTGCATTCCGGAGAGAAAAATATATTCCACATGGCGGTCCTGATGGAGGTGACGGAGGGAAAGGCGGAGACGTTTTTCTGGTTGGAAACATCGGCAAGAATACACTGCTTGATCTTTCATTTCAGCAGCACCAACATGCGGAACACGGAATGAACGGAAGCGGAAGCGATAAACACGGACGTAACGGTAAAGAGCTACATATTCAGGTTCCTTTGGGAACAGTGGTCAAAGATATTGAAACGGGAGTTATTTTACTGGAAGTGGTTGAAATAAAAGAATACCTGCTTTTTCCAGGAGGACGCGGTGGACGGGGCAACGCGCGTTTCAAAACGTCAACGAACCGGACTCCTGAATATCACCAACCCGGCGAACCGGGCCATGATTGCTGGGTTCGGCTGGAACTAAAATTGATGGCAGATGTCGGCTTGGTTGGTTTTCCAAATGCCGGAAAATCTACGCTGATCAGCAGTGTTTCGCAGGCGCGTCCAAAAATCGCGGATTACCCTTTTACCACGCTTGTTCCGCAACTTGGTGTTGTGAAAATTGCCGATCTGGATCCATTTGTGATTGCGGATATTCCGGGAATTATCGCTGGAGCGCATGACGGTAGAGGTCTGGGCGATCGTTTTTTACGACACATAGAGCGCACGGCAAGTTTGTTGTTGCTGCTGGATGTTTCCGGATTTTCAGAAAATCCTCCGAAGGAAGAATATGCGACTTTGATTGAGGAATTAGAACTGTTTTCGCCAAAACTTTTAGAAAAATCCAGGGCCGTTGCCTTCACAAAAATGGATAGTGTTTCAGATTTTGACGCATTGGATGACTTGCAGAAGATTCTTGAAACTGCGGGAGAAACTGTATTTCGTGTTTCATCTGTAAGCAAAGACGGAATTCCGGAACTATTGCTTTATCTCGGAGAAGTAGTAAAAAAAGAACGTCTTCTTGAAGCTACGGCTCCACCGCAAATTGATGAGGTAGCGCTTCCCGTGGATTCAATTTGGGATGATTAGTGGATTGGAACAAAAGTAAACTACTGGATTTTCTCAGGCATCATACTCAAGAGGAAATCATCCTTGAAGAACAAGGCGGGACGCTGCGTTTTCAAGGCAAGTTGCAGGATGTAGTGGAACTGAATTTGTGCAGCAACACCCTTTTTGAAGCTGAGCTAGTTCCGGCTATTATGGGCACAGAAATTTCCCTGACCTTCCATGACACATTTCTAGGAATAAACATTCTTGCCCGTACAGCGGAAACAGAGGAACCGCTTATTTCTTGTTCTGCACAAATCCCTTACGAAAAATTATTGATAAGTCTCCACTAATGTTTCAAATTAATTTCAGTTGATAAAAGCTTGGCAAGAGTCTTGGACTTGAGTATTATCGCTGCTGATGTATGCTAAAGTCTGACTATCAACAATGCACTCACAATTTCATTTTTTACTCAAGCATTGGAAGAAACAGCCAATTTAAAAAAGAAAAAAGAATGGAAAATAAAAAAATTACAAAATATGAGTATAGGTTTGAAGTAGCGAGTGAAAGGAATAAAATTTCCGGTTACACCCTGATTCCACATAATACCCGTGAAGCGGAAGCACAGCACATGACAGAGCATGACGCACTTCAGGCAATTCAGCGACATGCGCTTAAAGGTGAAACCGAAGAAGTTAAAAGACTCTTGCTGGAATTTCCAGAATTCAAAAGAGAAGACCTCAAGAGAATGTTAATACGAAGTGTTGCAACACAAGGTAGAACTCTGGAGATATAAGGAAATCAACAAAGCACATATCCTTCTTTCCTGAATTCACTCTCCCAGTTCAAGCTGAAAGCCTGTCCTCAACTTGATTGGGGAACAAGCTTCGCCGCAAACCAGATTTTCACACATAGTTAATACCCCGATAATGTACTGTCACTCATGCGGAGTTTGTACTCGTTTTACTCTATCAGCAAGTGGCTTTCAACGTAGAATTTCTTAAGACACATCCATTTTGCATTTTTGATAAACAAACTCTGGATCAAGATCGATTCCCGATTCCCACTCAATCGTGTCAAAAGAAACCTTTATTTTCGTAATAGTTGTTGGAGTTGGCTGTTCAGAGTTAGCGAATCAAGAAGATACTAACATCACTCTTTAAGATAATCAGCGTAAGCTAATTTCCTTGTGATTGCCCGGTGATTTTCTGTAGCAAGTTTTTTCCAAAGTTGACCTTCGCCAGTTTTTTCATCCATCAGTTGCTTGAATATTTTTAATGCCGGCCTGTCTTTTTCCTGCCGCAAGTAAATAGTTCCGATTTGATAACGTGCCCAAAAAACACGTTCAATGATTTCCTTGTTTTTACTATTTTCATAAAGCGAAATTGCACGTAGATAGCTCGCCAGTGCAGTCGTGTTGTTCCGAGCTTTGTTGTGCATGTCTGCTGCAAGGAAATGGCTTTTGATAATATATTCAGGTGTATCCGGATGATCAAGAGGATGATTGTAACTTGAAACTACTGCCTGAAATGCTTCTCCTGCTTCGACAAAATTTCCTGTTTCTTCATGTAATTCTCCCAAATCATAATAAAGTTCCGGAACAATTTCTGCTAAGAGCGGTTTTTTGTTTTGATCATATTTCCGCAAAGTTTGCCTGTACACAAGAAGTGCCATCGGAAATGATTTTTGCTTCCTGTAAATACGTGCCAATAATTGCCGCGCTTCTGCGTCATAAGGGCTCTCTGGATACTTGTTTAGAAATCGTGCGGTCGTGTTACGCGCCTCATTCAAATCTTCTTTTTCTAAGAGTGCCTGAGCTTTTTCCAACTGCACCAATTCGCCGATTGTTCCTCCGGAACGGGTTTCGAGAAAGTGTAAAATATCCAGCGCCTCATCATAAAAACCCAGTTTGCGGTGGGCAACCGCAGTTTGAAAAAGGGTTATGTCAAAACGAAAATTAAACAAATATTTTGCTTTGTAATCACTATATGCGCTCACCAGTGCAAGCGGATCATCCTGGCGAAAATAGCGGTCGATCAGTCCTTTGAGATTTTCGTCAATGTTTTCCTGAATCACATTTCTGCGTACATATACATTTTGCGGATACTGTTCTATGAATGTTTCTAAAGTTTTAATTGCACGCGAATAAAATCCATATAGTGTAAGCGTCAAACCCTTTCTGAGCAACGCCTCTTCCGCTTGTGGTGTATCCGGATAGAGTCGGGGTATTTCATCATACACCTTGATTGCCTCAAGATATTCATCGGTATAGGGACGTTTTGCCTGGATATTTGCAATCCGCAATTTGCCCAGCAAAGCAATTTCTCTGGTGTAACTGCTGATGGCGTTTTTGTAGGCTTGAATCGCTTCCTCTTCTTTTCCTTCATCGCGCAGAAAATCACCTAAACGGGGTGCGACCAATTTCGAAAAATCCGCATGAGGATATTTTTGCAGAAGTATTCTGAAAATTTCACGCGCAGTTACATAATCGGCATTTTCATAATAAGTCTCTCCCATGTGGAATAAAAGTGTAGGATCATCCTTGGCATATCCCTTATCCGCACTACGCGCAATGTCAAAAAACTCCCTCGCGGTAATGTATCGTTCAAGCTGGTAATACGCCTGTGCCATTTTATAATGGGTGACTGCGAAAAATTTTGGCTGCGGTGATGAACGTAAATATTCTTTAAAATCCCTGATCCCGTTTTCCCATTGTCTTCGCTCAATGCGACTCATTCCCTGCCAAAAATTGGCTTCATTTGCCTGAAGTGAATTTGGAAAACGTTCCTGCAAAATATCAAAATAAACAGCGGCCTCATGCTGAAAATTCATTTTTTGAAAGGAGCGTCCAATGCGGTAATTTGCGTGAGGTAAAAGAGAAGTTGTGGCAAAGTTGTTTCCGGATTCCTGCGCGATTTTATCCGCATCCTGCGTGATACGGATTGCTGTTTTGTAAGCCTCAATCGCCTGGTGATAATTATCCCCAATCCTGCGCTCAAGCATCGTATAAATCGTGTCTCCAATCCGGAAGAGTGCTCTTGCGGCCAAAGGATGTAGCGGATCGTCAAATTCATTTTTAGTGTGAGCCTTGCCGAGTGCATAGGCCTCTTTGAAATGGCTCACTGCTTCATCGTACTTTCTGGTTCGAAACGCATTTTCACCACGTTGCAGAATAGGATTTATTTTCGAACTTCTAATCCGGCGGGCTTTTTTCTCGGCTTCAATAACAGCTAATACTTCCGGACTCAGTTCTTCGCCTTCCGGAACAAGAGTAACTATTTTTTTCTTGTATGGAATGCCGTGAATGTCAAGAATCCACTGGAGCGGACTGGAAACAAAATGCCGTTCCACTCTCACCTCTGTTGCTTTTAGTTTTAACTCAATAAATGTTTGGTTTACGGTTGAAGAGATTTCCGTAAGTTCTAAACGCTTTCCGGAATATTTCAGCTTTTCCAAATCATTTTGAGGCAAAGTGTTAGGCAGCCGAATTGTGAGCCGGGTTTGCCTGCTGTCTTCCAATAAAAATATCCGGGGAGGTTGTTTGTCTTCCGGAACAGAACTCGCAGTTGTTAGACGCCTAGCTTTACTGAAACTGAATGTCAAACGGGTAAAATCTGTATTTTCGGCATCAAATTTGACTTTAGCAAGAAGATACACCGCGTCTTCCGGAGGATCAGGCAAAGGCTGAATTTGGAAAGTGGGGCGGAAATCAATTTGGACACCATTCTGCTCCGGGAGCGTAGTGACAGAATAACTTAAATCTTTTTTAAGTAATTTAAACTGAGCCCAACTGTCTCCATCAATTTCTGTAAAACGGATTCCTGCCAGTTGGGAGTCATTGAAAAGGCGCTCCATCCTGCCGTCTGAAAAAACAGCACGTGCGTTTTTGAACTTTACCACCAGAGTTTGGGCGGCAAGGTTTTCTGTGATTTCGTAAACAGGAGGATTGTTGGTCAGCAGACGTACACTAATTTGCTGACCGCGTCGCAGCAACTCAATGTTTTGGATTAAGACAGGACTTGGAACCTCGGACGTTTGCGCCGGAACACTGACAGCAGTCAAACAACTGAAAGTCAGCAAAACTAACAAATTCCGGAACAACCTCATAAAGGCAAGACCAGGTTCATGTGGCATGGTTCAGGGTTCAAGCAGCAAGTTCAAGGCATGTCATTTGTCCGGACTTGAAACTTAAACCTGATTTAAATTTTATTCGTAGAATGATTTGAGTAATTTTGACCGAGTAGGATGACGCAACTTTCTCAGAGCTTTTGCTTCAATCTGACGAATACGTTCCCTGGTTACTTCAAAATCCTGACCAACTTCTTCCAGAGTGTGATCTTTCGCGGAGTCAATTCCAAACCGCAGACGTAAAACATTTTCTTCACGTTTCGTGAGAGTTTTCAAAGCGTCTCGTGTTTTTTCGCTCATGTTGGAAAACACTGTTGCTTCACCGGGATCAATTGCGTGCTCATCCGCAATGAAATCCTTGAGTTGTGAATCTTCATCGTCACCAATAGGTGTATCAAGAGAAATCGGCTCCTTTGCGATTTTGAGCACCTTGCGTACTTTATAAAGCGGCATGCCAAGGTCTGCTGATAACTCATCGGCTGTTGGTTCACGTCCGAGCTCCTGAACCTTAGCTCGCGAAATACGGGAGAGCTTATTGATTGTTTCAATCATGTGCACAGGAATCCGAATTGTGCGCGCCTGATCCGCAATTGCTCGGGTAATTGATTGGCGAATCCACCAAGTCGCGTAAGTTGAAAATTTGTATCCGCGTCGATATTCGAACTTATCAACTGCTTTCATCAAACCTATATTTCCTTCCTGAATTAAATCAAGAAATTGTAAACCGCGGTTTGTGTATTTTTTTGCGATACTGATAACCAAACGTAGATTTGCTTCAACCAGTTGGCTTTTTGCAGACTTAACTCTACGCTCAACTTGTTTTAGATTTTTGACCTCACTTTCAAAATCCTCCAAAGAGAGTGTGGTCCACTCAATCATCGTTTTGATACTTTTACGGTTCAGTTCAATTTTTTCAAAGAAACGATTTGCGATACTGAATTGATGTCCGGTTTTAGCCGAAATTTCTTTACTGACTTTCGCTCTATCTTTTTTATTAGAGGCAGAACGCAGTTTATTAAACATCTCATCCATTTCTTCTGTGGACATGTTCAAACTTTTTGTATTTTCTTCCATCTTACGGAAAGTAAGATCAATCTTTTCCTTGTGATTAAACAACTCTTCACACATTAACTCAATTTGTCGGGAGTTAAAATTTATGTTTCGAATTGCTTCCTTGTATAAAATTTCGTTTTTCTCCAAACGCTTTACTTCCGCAGGTTTTAACTTGCGGCTTGCTTGATGATCCCGGATTTTTTTCACCGGACCATAGTATTTCCAAACTTCATCAAGTTGAGCAATTACCTGCTCGGTCGCCTTGTTCTCATCCTCAATGACATTGTCATCTTCATCCAGTCCGGAAACAACATGACGTGCTTTGATTTTTTGACTTTTGAGGTGTCTTGAAAGATTTTGCAGATAAATCAAAATCAGATTTGAATCAGAAAAAATTTCAATCAATTCGAGGTTGCCGCTTTCAATTTTTTTGGCAACTTTTACTTCACCATCTCGTGTCAACAACTGGATACTCCCCATTTCGCGCAAATACATACGCACAGGATCATCCGTAGAATTGTCAATTCCGGGCTCAAGATTCAGCTCATGTGAATCAAAATCTATTTCATGGCCTGAATCTCTGTGCTCATTTCCACCATCAGATTTTTTCTCGGAATCAATAACTTCAATATCCATTTCAGCAAAAATATCAAATATCTTCTCCAGTTGTTCTGCTGAGGGAGTTTCATCACCGAGATTTTCATTGATTTCGTCAAGTGTGACGAAACCTCTTTCGCGTCCTTCGGTAACCAATTCTTTGATAAGTTTTTCCTCTACTTTAGAAAGGACGCTATCATTGTTTTTTGCTTTGCTCATATAATTCTTGCTGAGATTAAAGAGTCAAAATATTGTCAAATATTTGTTTAATTTTCTTTAACTTCTCTTCTTCTTTTCTTCTTTTTAAACCTGCCTGCGCACGTTCTTCGTTGCTGTTACTGCTGAGAATCGACTCCTGAAAATTAATTTCCAGGTTGCGCTCTTTA
Organism: SAR324 cluster bacterium; assembly: GCA_016764995.1. Classification (GTDB taxonomy): domain Bacteria; phylum SAR324; class SAR324; order SAR324; family NAC60-12; genus Arctic96AD-7. Next base: position 13,011 of record JAESQU010000178.1, read on the forward strand.
ATGCGCTTCAGCGATAAACCAAAATCATGACTCGGAATCTCTTCTGCCAACAACAACATTACAGACTGAAATAATTCTGGATCAGACTGTTCTAGTTTAAGTGGATCGAAAGCTTGAAATGCCGCATCAGGTAATTGTAAGAGCTTTGCGAAAAGTTGTTTAAATTGTGGAGTCTGAAACTCTTCTGGATATAGGTGTTCCCTGACTAAAGGCCACAATTCTCCTTTACGCAACAAAGACTGTAACAGCCATTGCTCATCTTGAGAAATATTTGGATTATTCGATAAACGGTTAAGAGTAACATTCTTGTCTTTATTAAACAAGTTTTTGTTTGCTTTTCTTTTCAATTCTTTTGCAAGAATATCCGCAGAAATTTTCATTCTTTCCCCAATTGCCATCAAAGATATTTGTCGGCGCTTTGGATCACTTATTTCATTCAAGGTTGGCAAAAGTTCTTCCAGTCCCTGCATTCTGCCTTGAATACTGTCCGGATATTTTCTGATAGTCTGCTGAACGAGATAATCCAATGCCGGAACTTTCCGCTCCAGCAATTCTTCAAAACCAGTCTTGCCATGCTTTAACAAAAAAGTATCAGGATCATCTCCTTCAGGAAGAGTGATAATGTAGGATTCAAGAGCATGCGGCAGCAAAAGATGGGCGTGCCGCAAGGCCGCATTTTTTCCGGCAGAATCTCCATCAAAAAGTAAAACCACGGTATTCGCATATTTCCGGGCAATTTTTAAATGTTCCGGAGTCAGCGCTGTTCCACAAGGTGCAACGGAATCTGTAAAACCGTTTTCGTGCAAACGGATCACATCCAGGTATCCCTCAACAAAAATTAGTCGGCGTAGTTTCCGGATTGAGGACAGTCCTTCGTAGAGTCCGTAAAGTACTTGGCTTTTCTGGTAATAAGAAGTTTCCGGACTGTTGAGGTACTTTGGTTTATCTTCAGACTTGATGGCACGTGCGCCGAATCCGATGCAGCGTCCGCGGAGATCACGGATTGGAAACATCAAACGTCCCCGGAAAGTGTCGTAGTGTCTTCCGGATTTTTCGCTAAGTTTGACCAGTCCTGTCCGTAAAAGATCTGGAACAGAAATTTTATTTTGCTGAAGATGGTTCAGCGCTCCCTGCCATTCATCAGGCGACACCCCAAGTTGAAATTGCTCCCACATATTTTCCGGAACCATGCGCTGGCCGAGATATTTCACGGCAAAGTTTCCTTCCGGAGAAGCTAGTTTCTCACAGTAAAATGCAGCGGCTTCTCGAAGACAGCGCAATCCCTTGTCCTCATCTGGATTTGCACGACGGGAACTTCCAGATTCTATTTCAAGTGGAATTCCGGCTCGTTTTGAAAGCTCTTCAATTGCTTCAGAAAACGAAAGACGATCATACTGAATCAGAAATTTTATTGCATCTCCACTGGTGTTGCAGCCGAAACAATGAAAAAAACCACGTAACGGATTTACGTTGAATGAAGGGGTTTTTTCTGCATGAAAAGGGCAAAGGCCTTTATAGTTTGTCCCTGCACGTTTGAGCGTGATGCCATGCTCAGAAATCAAATCGACAAGGTTTGTGGCGTCTGCCACTTTGCGGATAAAACCTTTACTGAACTGCATTTTTAAAAATTCGGTGGAGTTTTCTTAAAATATTTTTTTAAATTTAATGCACTAAACCGGAATTAAATTAAACCGAAAGCGCACAAATTTTAAGTAGAATCTAGCTTTCCGGCAACAAAGTATTTGCATGACCACTTGCCGAAAAACTAATGACTGTGTTGAAAAAAGGTTCAACTTTTCTTTGCGGTGTTTCTTGACTGTTTTTAACAGACTTTAAATATTCAGGATGTTTACCGAACAAGATCAAAATTCCGGCATAATTTTCGAGCCATTCTTGAATAAAGGGCAAACTGATTTCGTCAAGCCGCGAAAACAATTGGTCGATCAAAACCACTTTTGTCTTTGCTGTAACCAACATCAAAACCCAGAATCTAGTAGCCTGTACTGCCGAAAGTTCCTGAACCGGAAGATGCGGAATTCTACCGTTCAAACCTAAACGCTCCATTAATGTTTCAATATTTTTGCGTTTTCCTCCAAACCACGGACGTGTCACAAAAAGTCTCGATTTCATGTTTTCAAGCAGAGACAATCTCTTGTCCGTTCCAACCCAAAAGCTATCATCAGTATGAATGTTGGTTCTGGCGTGAATCATCAATGAGCCGGTTTTGGGCTTGAGCTTTTGCAGAAATATACGCCACAATACTTCTTTCTGCTCCTCATTTTGAAAATGAAAACAAGCTCTGTCTCCGGCATATAATTCCAGACTTAGCTTCCGGATATCCCATTTTTCTCCAGTAGAAATTTCGGAATCAAATGGCCTGGAGTAGCCTACATTTTGACAACTTATTAGCACCCTCGAATTCATGACCGTTTGATGCGCAAACTAATACTTGAGCTATGTTCATTGGAAGATACGGCTGCAGTTGCCAGTACAATGGCAAACCAATTGTTTCCTGGTTCCATACTTTTGTTATGGGGAAATATGGGTGCCGGCAAAACTACCTTTACGAAAAGTCTCTGTGCTGGACTTGGCATACTTCCAGAAATTGTTACTTCTCCAACTTACACTCTGGTCAACAACTATCCCGGACGTTGGCCTGTTTTTCATGTTGACCTCTACCGCCTGACTGCACCGGAACAACTCGATGATTTTGACCGTGAAGATCTGCTGTGCGATGAAGGAGTCACAATAGTTGAATGGCCGGAGTTTCTTGCAAATTATTTGAGTGATGAAGCGGTTCTCAATCTGGGTTTCGAAACCGTTGCTGAACATCAAAGGCGACTCTGTTTGGAAAGTGAATCAGCTGAGTTTGACACACTTTTTAAGACTTTGGAACAACAGAATTCATCTCTGCAAAAAACTATAAACTCATAATTCAGGGCTTGTGCATGATTCGGCTTTCAGTTGATACTTCATTTGAGCATTTGGGACTGTGTCTGACACGGAACGGAGTGACTTTGGCAAATTATTATTCGTTATGTGATCGGCAGAATTCAAAAATTATTTTTGAAGTCATTGATGATTTACTGAAAAAAACAGAGATAAATTTAGCAGAAATCGATGTCTATGTCGTAAACTGCGGTCCGGGTTCTTACACCGGAGTTAGAATCGGCATGGCAGTTGTTAAAACTTTTGCTCAAGTTCATAAAAAACCTGTTGTTTCTGTCAATTCGCTGGAATTGCTGGCGGGGCAAATCAGTCAGCTAAAAAATGATTTTTCTGTTTTATTGAACTGTACACGACGCGAAGTCTTTCATGGAAAATTCTGCATAGTCGATGGCCAACCTGTTTCAAAGGCGCAAATTCAACTGACTGATTTGGAAAAATTTGCCGAAAGCAATGAAAACGTTCCGGTCGTCCTCTATCGTATAAGTCCTGAAAGACGCAAACCGGAACCGCTTTTTGAAAAACTGGTGCTTTTGCCTTTAGATTATCCTGTTCCGGATGCTCTGCTTTTAGATCGTCTTGGCGAAATAAAAATGCTCTCAACGGCATTTGATCCGAATTCTCCGGTGAATCCTTTGTATATTAAAAGGGAAGTAGAAAAACTATAATCAATTGTTTCAGGCTACTAGAACTTTGACTGAAATCTCGCTAGCGGAAAAGATTAAAAATGCTTTACCATACTTTTTCCACGCAGGAAGAAATTGATCGGGAATACAATCCTCGCTTCAGCGTGGAAAATACTGACGAATTGATTCAAAGCTATTTAACTGAGAGCAAAAGAGTTTCCGGTGAATATGCCAACCTTTCCGGAGTAGCATACGGTGCTAGTCCAGAGGAAACTCTGGATATATATTCAGCAGATATTTCGTCTAGTCCAATACATATATTTTTTCATGGAGGTTACTGGCATTCTCTCTCCAGCCGAGATTTTTCGTTTATGGCAGAAGGACTGGTGCGGAATGGAATTACAGCGGTGCTGGTTAACTACGCACTTTGTCCCGCGGTTACGATTGATGAGATAGTTCGGCAGGCACGTTCCGCAGTGGCTTGGATTTTTCACAATGCGGAGAGTATTGGCGGAAATCCGGAACGAATCACGGTTTCCGGACATTCTGCCGGTGGTCATTTAACAGGAATGTTACTAAGTGTTGACTGGAAAAAAGACTTCAATTTGCCACCGAATATTCTCAAAGGGTTGCTGTCATTCAGCGGTCTATTCGACCTTACTCCATTTCCATTTTCCTGGCTCCAGCCTAAATTACAGCTCAGTTCCGCGGAGGTTTTGCGTAACAGTCCTTTGCTGCTTAAACCAAAGTGCGCACCGCCTGTGACCCTTGCGGTGGGCGCAGATGAATCAAATGAATTTCATCGGCAATCAAAAAACTACAGTGTGTTTCTGAAAAAAAACGGAGTTCATGCAAATTACCTCTCAATTCA
>JAESQU010000179.1 GCA_016764995.1 SAR324 cluster bacterium
ATGTGGTCTGACCGCCTTCCTTGCCGAAACCACGATCTATGCGAACAATGATGGTATTAAAAAGAAATCTGGTTCCCGCTCCATATGAGGAGCGCATGTTTTTCCACAAGCCGGCTTTGTCCGGCGAGACGGTTCCCTCTTCATAGAAAAAGGCTAATTGAAGACCGGCGAACGTTCCTTTTTCCAAGATGAAATTGAAAGCTTCCTGTACTTCATGTACATACCAGCGAAATTCAGCACCCCGGAAATTTGTGTAGCTGTCATAAAAGCGGTTGGTACGATAACCACGTAAACGGTTGGTTCCGCCCAGCGAGGTTGCTTTACCGTTTTCTGCTTCTGCAACTTGGCGGGCATAAAGTTCATTGAGAATTGCCTGACAGCCTGGTTTTAGGGTGTTATCGCAGACATACCGACTTTGATCAACAGTTCCTTTTTTGAGCACTGTCGAAGAACCAAAAAACTGATTCAAGACTAAAACACCTTTGCCATCCGCTAAAACAGGAATGTAGCCGGAAAGATTGTAATCTTCCTGAAAATATTCTGAATTGCCCTCTCTTGAAGAAGGCTGTCCCCACTTTTCGTACTGAAAACGGTAACCGATTCTGGGGTCACGGCGGTTATCAGTATCGTCCAGGTAAAGCCCGTAGCGGTAACCTCGGGGACTTTCTATAATTCCGGCATTCTGCGCGCTGTAAAAAGTTCCATTTGGATCTACTAATCCGTACGGTTGCACTTTAGCGTCTGTATAAGCGTAATAAAACTCCAATTGATTTTCTAAAACATTGACAGAAAGTTCACCTCCGGAAGCATCCACGTTGCTGGCCAGTAAGTAATACATACTGTCCGGATCAGAATCTATTCCACGCTCGCCCTCAGGCCAGCCGGCATTACGGATTTTAGTTGAAAACCAGGTGAAGGTAAGATGGTCGGTAAAAAGCGGAATATCGAAAATCGAGAGGATATCGATCTGAAAATCACCTTCAAAATATTTTGCTTTTCCTCTGAGACTGATTAAGGTGATATCCGACTCACTTCCGCCTATTCCGGAAACCGTACCGCCAAGTCCATAAAAATCCTGTACTCCGGGGATTGTGCCAACTACAGGGTAAACAAACCAGGAAATCTCGGAATCAAAAGTTTTACGTCTTTCAAAAAGAAGTGCAGAAGCCGATGAAGTCCAGCAAACAACAAACAGCAGGGCAATCAATCCGCTACGAAAAAGAGGAGTCATTTTACTACTTTACGCAATTTTCAATCTGAAGTCATGATAAACTGTGTCATGCCCATACAGTTGTGATAATGTGGACGATAGCGCTCCGTATCATAAAAACGTTCCACGTCAATTTTTTTATCATATTCAGTCACTACCTCAAAAGGAACGTGATCATAGCGGCCATTCTTCAAACAAACCATTCTCCCGCTTTTTCCTTCCATAATCAGATCAATCGCCAAGTTTCCGTATGCCATGGGAACAATGGAATCAATCGCATCCGGTTGACCGGAACGTGTCATGTAACTCATTCTTTGATTGATGGTGTGAATAGTCTCACCTTTGTTATATTTAGGGGCTCTTTCGACGATTTCCGCACTGACCATATCACCGATTCCACCAAGTTTTTTGTGACCATAGGCATCCGTTTCCTGATTTGAAAAAATCATTTCCGCGCCTTTAAACATTGCTCCTTCTGAAATCAGCACAACTGAATAATTACTTTCATTATCGCGGCGGTCTTTAACCAGTAATTCCGTCAATCTTTCAATATCAAATTCAAATTCCGGAATTACACAACGGTCCGAAGCGCCTGCCATTGCTGGTACTAATGCGGTATAACCGGCGTAACGCCCCATCACTTCAATCACCAGAATTCTTTCATGTGACCCAGCGCAGGTACGTAGCTGGTGAGTGAATTCGATTGTACGTGTAACGCAAGTACTGAAGCCGATACAGTAATCTGTACCTGGAACATCGTTGTCCATTGTTTTCGGAATACCGACACAGCGCACACCAGCCTTGTGCAGACGAAGCCCATAACTGAGAGTATCATCACCACCAATCGGAACCAGATAATCGATACCAAGGTATTCCAGATTTTTAATAATATCATCAGTCAAATCATTTTCATCAGCATTGTATTTATCACGTAAATTTTCAGGGACTTTATCTTTGGCGACTTTGCTGGGTTTGGTACGAGAAGTGTGCAGAAACGTTCCGCCTGTTCTGGCAATTTTTTGCACATTTTGTTCAGTTAAAATCTGACAATACTTTTGTTCTTCCAGCGGCTTTGTACGGTCAATTTTCATAATACCTTCCCAGCCGTTACGCAGTCCGACGACTCGGTAACCGTTTCGATTGGCACGGATAGTTGCCGCACGAATGGCTGGATTCAAGCCCGGTACATCTCCACCGCCGGTAAGAATTGCAATTGTTCCTTTAATCTTTTTTGACATTTTCCTCCTTCATGATAAATTTTTTCGATAAAGCGCTACATATTTTTCTGCAGCGGTTTTCCAAGTAAAGCGCTGTTTCATGGCAAAAGCCACCATTTTACAGAAATGTGCCGGACGTTCGTAATATGTTTGTACTGCCCAACCAACGGTGTTGCTCACTGCTTCAGGAGTAGGATCATTTAAAATAAATCCGCTGCCCTTTCCCTCACTTTCTTCATACTGCATAACGGTATCTTTCAGTCCTCCAACTCTTCTCACAATCGGCAATGTTCCATAGCGCAAACTATAGATTTGATTCAAGCCGCAAGGTTCATAAAGTGATGGCATCAAAAACATATCGCTGCCTGCTTCTATCATGTGCGCCAAATCATTATTGTAACCGTTATACCAGCCTAGCTTCGTTGGAAATTCCTGTTGCAATTTATCAAAAGCATTTGCGATCCAAGTCTCCCCGCTTCCCAGAACGACCACCTGCAAATCTATACGCAGAATTTCCAGCATGGCAGGCATCAAATAATCAAACCCTTTTGCATTGTTAAACGACTTACCATTCCGATCAGCGGAACTGATGATGATTCCGGAAGACCAAAAAGCCGCTGAAGTTCCTGTTTGCACTGCTTTTTTCCGGCTAAATTTTTTGCACTGAAATTTGCTGGCAAATACGGATCCGTTTCAGGATTCCATTCATCATAATCACAACCGTTCAGAATTCCGGAAAAGTTTTTGCCTTTGCGTAAATAAGTCTCATGTAATCCATGACTACCAAGTGGCGTTCTCATTTCTTCCGCATATCCCGGACTGACGGTATTGACTTGATCGGCAAAATTTATTCCGCCTTTGAGTAAATTCAAGTGACCATGGTCCTCAAACATTTCCAACACAAAGTTTTCGAGAGGTATGCCCAGAGAGTGCCTGAATGTTCCGGGAGCACCGCCCTGGTAGCCGGCATTGTGAATGGTCAGTACAGATCTGCTATTTTTAAAGTCATTGGTTTCCAGCTGAGCCTGTTTGAGATAAAACGGAATAAGCGCGGTGTGCCAATCGTTGGAATGAAAGATGTCAGGCTCCCAGTCCAGCGAACGGCAAATTTGCAAAACTGCTTTTGAGAAGAAACCAAAACGCGAGGCATTGTCCGGATAGGCTTGTGAACCATCACCGTAATATCCGTACCTGAAAAAATGATGTTCGTGTTCAACAAAATAGACGGGTACGCTAATGTTTTTTCCAGCTACATTTCCTTCCAGGTCCTTTTGACGAATTGCACACCAAATCTCTTCGCTTCCCATCGGCACACCCAGAGATGGAATGATCGTGCTCGTATTATGCTTTTCCGGAATGAGGCGATAAAATGGAGTGACTATCCGGACATCATGGCCCAGACTTTTCAAATGCAAAGGAAGGGCGCGGGCAACATCTGCCAAGCCACCTGTTTTGGAAAATCCCTCTACTTCAGCTGAGGCAAAAATAATACGCAACCTTTCAGACAACTTTTGCCCCTTTCGGAATTACAACGATACCGTTTTCCGTTACCACAAATTTTTTCCTGTCTTCGGCCAGATTATAGCCAATTCTAGCTTCCGGCGCAATTTCGACATGCTTGTCAATAATGGCTTTTCTGATTTTTGCCCCACGTCCTACTTTTACATTATTCATGATAACCGAGTGTTCTACATGAGCAAAACTATGTATCCGCACATTGTAGCCAACCACAGAATTAACCACGAGGGCCCCGCTGATAATGGCGCCGGAACCTATCATTGAATTGATGGCATGGCCTGTACGCAAATCACTGAAATGTACAAATTTGGCTGGTGGAAGCGGCGGAATGTAAGTCAGTACCGGCCACTTTTTATTGTAAAGATTAAAATGAGGATGCAATCCTACTAAATCCATGTTGGCTTCCCAATATGTATCAAGTGTACCGACATCTTTCCAATAACCTTTTTCCGCTTCATCTACGCCTTCAATATAATTTTGACTGAAGTCGTAAACAAAAACATTTCCTGCGGGAAACATTTTAGGCAGGATGTTTTTTCCAAAATCATGGACTGAATTTTTATCTTTTGCATCTTTGTTCAATTCTTCAACGAGAGGTCCTCTTTCAAAAATATAATTTCCCATTGAAGCCAAGACATAATCAGGATTTCCCGGAATTGTTTTGGGGGCACTTTTTGGTTTTTCCACAAAACCCGTCATGCGCCATTCTTCATCGACTTCAATAATACCAAAATTAATTGCATCCTTTACCAGCACAGGAATAGCCGCAACAGTGAGTACAGCTTGGCACTTGACGTGAAATTCCAGCATCTGACCTACATCCATTCGGTAGATGTGGTCGCCGCCAAAAATACAAACTTGATCCGGATCCTCATCATCAATCAAATTCATATTTTGAAAAATCGCATCTGCGGTTCCTTCATACCACTTTTTCCCAGTCCTCATTTGTGCCGGAACAGGATCAATAAATTGTTTGACTATTCCGGAAGAAACTCGCCAGCCTTCACGCAAATGCTGCAAAAGGGAGTGCGACTTGAACTGGGTCAGGACAAAAATTTTCATGAATCCGGAATTGACGAAATTGCTCAGCACAAAATCGATAATTCTGTAATTGCCGCCAAAAGGCACAGCAGGCTTGGTACGATCGGATGTTAATGGTTTCAGGCGGGTTCCTTCTCCTCCTGCCATGATCATTGTCAATACATTGCTCATGAGTATCCTTTTCTATCTTTGCAAATTTGCAACTTTATGATACTTTTCAAACACAGGTTATTTTGACAAGCAGTCGAATTTGATTTGATTCTCTCATTATTTTTGTTTTTGAACAAGTAAATATGAAAAAAGAATTTTCTGTCAAACAACTCGGTGCCGCCCAAATCCCCTCTCCTTTACCATTAAGCAGTAACTCTAAACAAAAAGAGTTACATTTTGTGCAAGACGATGCACGAATTCTTCACGATGTGACCGTTTTTCCCGGAAGTAATACAAAAAATCCGCAAAGTATTGAACAAGCAGGACCCCGCTCACACCTTTATTTTGATGCCTCGAAAGTCAAGGCTGGGATTGTGACTTGCGGAGGTTTGTGTCCGGGCATAAACGACGTTATCCGTTCAATTGTAATGCAACTCTATCACAATTATGGAGTAAAGCGGATTCAAGGTTTTCGTTATGGTTTCCAAGGTTTCATTCCAGCTTACAAGCATGAAATTCTAGAGCTGACACCTGCTCTGGTGAAAAATATCCACAACCTTGGCGGCAGCTTACTTTCCAGTTCACGAGGTCCACAGGATCCCATGGAAATAGTGGACTGTCTGGAGAGAAACAACATCCGGATTCTTTTCTGTATCGGTGGTGACGGAACTCTGCGCGGGGCACATGCAATTGCGGAAGAAGTCGAACGCCGTAAAGAAAAAATGTCAATTATCGGCATCCCAAAAACCATTGATAATGATATCCCATTTTGTGTCAAAACGTTTGGCTTTGAAACTGCTTTTTCCAAAGCAGTTGAAGCAGTACAAGCTGCGCATTCAGAAGCATTTGGTTACAATTATGGAGTGGTTCTGATCAAACTGATGGGTCGGGATTCAGGTTTTATCGCGGCCAACGCGTCACTAGCCTGTCCGGATGTGAACTTTGTTCTTATTCCGGAAGTACCCTTCACACTTGAAGGAGAAAAAGGCCTGCTGCGCTCGCTGGAACGCAGACTTGAAACTCAACAAAAGGAAGGCCGCCATCCGCATTCTGTAATTGTTGTGGCAGAAGGAGCTGGACAAAATTTGATGGGTAAACGTAAAAACGAAAAGGACGCGTCCGGAAATGTTAGATTTAATGACATTGGGACTTTTTTAAAAGATGAAATTATAGCTTACTTCAAGGACCGACTTCCCATCAGTCTCAAATTCATCGAACCCAGTTACATGATTCGTTCACTTCCGGCAAATCCGCACGATTCCATTTTTTGCTATTATCTCGCAGATCATGCAGTACATGCGGGAATGGCCGGAAAAACAGACATGATGGTCGGTTACTGGAATGGACATTTCACTCATGTTCCGCTTGGAACTGTAACAAAAGAAAAAAAACGTATAAATCCGCACGGCGAGTTTTGGCGACAGGTTTTGTTTTCCACCGGCCAGCCGGGCGATATGTATTCACCAGAAAAATAGTTCAACCTAGCATTGATAGTCTCATAAAAAGTGTGAAGTCCGCACATTCATTTTGTTCAAAATGACACAGTTTTAGGGCTATTTACGACTGCATAAGACTAAAACAAATTATAAAAATTCTGACAGGTTTTGTTCAAGACAGTATGAAATTTTCTGTATTTTCAAAAATTTTTTCTAAGCAATCGCCAGAGTTCATCAAAGCCCATCTTCCAAAATGGCGACTGCTGGACGCGGATTCCTCAGTCATGCTTATCACATCACTGATTGTTGGAATTGGCGCAGGATTGGGGGCGGTACTATTCCGCCGCTTAATTGACTGGATTCATAATTTTGCCTACAGCGATATTGCCGGAATATTTGCAGAATGGTATCCTCTGCATTTGATCATCATTCCTGCTTTGGGAGGGGCAATTGTTGGACCGCTGGTTTACTACTTTGCACGCGAGGCAAAGGGACATGGTGTGCCGGAAGTGATGGAAGCACTGGAACTGCGTGGTGGAAAAATTCGTCCACGCGTGGTGGTGGTTAAAGCCCTTGCGTCTTCGGTTTGTATTGCCAGCGGCGGTTCTGTCGGACGTGAAGGTCCAATCGCTCAAATCGGTTCAGCATTAGGCTCATTCGTTGGACAGACTTTAAAACTTTCTGAGGAGCGTGTGCGGACTCTTGTCGCATG
>JAESQU010000180.1 GCA_016764995.1 SAR324 cluster bacterium
CCCGATAACTTTCCCATTCAGCAACCCATCCTGCGAGTTCTCCTTCTGGTGAATGGTTATCAAACCAGTTCAGTTCTTCGGCAAGAACCTTCAGTAACTGTCCTTTTTTGGTGTTGAATTTTCGGCTAACCAAATCAAGCGCCTGAATTCCGTTTGTGCCTTCATAAATCGAGGCTATTTTCTGGTCACGGGCATTTTGCTCAAGTGGAAAATCCTGGGTAAAACCGACGCCACCCAAAACTTGAATACCTACACGTGCAACTTCAAAACCCTGGTCAGTACCGAATGATTTGCAAACAGGAATATGTATGTCCAACAAGTCCTGATATTTTTCACGACTCTCTTCCGGACCATGATGAGCCATATCCGTATACCATGCTGTCGTATACATCAAGGCCCTGAGTCCTTCAGTGACGGCTTTCATTTGCATCAGCATTCTGCGCACATCCGGAAATTCTACGATTGCGGCTTTCTCTCCAGGATGAACTGAAGATGCTCCCTGAGTGCGCTCTTTAGCATAAGACCATGCATTTTGTACGGCCGCTCCTGCACCAGCGAGTCCCTGCAAACCAACGAGCAAGCGCGCTTCATTCATCAGCTGAAACATTTGTGCCATACCAATGTTTTCCGCTTTCAGTAAAAATCCCTGACAATCATTGTTATCTCCAAAAGACAGCAAACAGGTTGGTGATCCGTTGATCCCCATTTTATGCTCAATACTAACCACAGTCACATCATTTGGTGTACCATCCATTCGAATTTTAGGAACAATAAAAAGGCTGATACCCTTAGTACCTTCAGGTGCATCTGTGGTACGTGCCAGCAGAAGATGGACGATATTATCCGACATGTCATGGTCGCCATTTGTGATAAATTGTTTAATACCTTTTATCAGGTAGTATCCATCTTCCTGTTTGGCCGCACTGGTGATGGCATCGCCAACTGCACTTCCGGCCTGAGGTTCAGTCAAACACATTGATCCGGACCACTTTCCGCTAAACATTTTTTCGCAAAAAATGGTTTTTTGCTCTTCGGAACCAAAAGTGTAGATTAGATTTGCTGCGCCTGATGTGAGAGAAGCGCCGATGGTAAAACCCTGGTTTGCTGCCATTTGGGTTTCTTTGCCGATGATCGAAATTACTTCCGGAAGGCCCTGTCCTCCGTATTCAGTGGGTAAATTCATACTCAACCAACCACCCTCACCAAACTGCTTCCAGGCATTTGCAAAACCATCCGGAGTTAGCACGGAACCATTTTCGATTCTGCAGCCTTGCCGATCTCCATTTTTGTTAAGTGGCGCAAGTACCTGTTCCGAAAAAGTACTGGCTTCATTGATAATCATCGTAAACATTTCTTCGTCAAATTCAGCAAAATCCGGAAATTCACATAATTTACCGGCTTCCAAAGTTTCGTTTACGACGAACTGAAGTTCTCTGCGGTCTACTTGATATTCGGTGCTGCTCATGTTGTTTTAATTTGTAGGAGAATAGATTAGTCGATTCTAGCTTTTTTAATGAAGACGTCTTTGTTTGAACAGAAAAAGCTTGGCCGAAAAAACGGAGTCAGTCTATTTTCTGAAAAATAATTGAGGCGTTTGTTCCACCGAAACCGAAGGCATTTGACATTGCAACACGCAATTCTTTAGACTTTCCGGTATTAGGCGTCACGTCCAAATCACATTCCGGATCCATATTTTCGATATTGATAGTTGGCGGAACAAAATTATGGTGCAGGGCTTTGATGGAGAAAACGGCTTCAATTGCCGCAGCGGCGCCAAGAAGGTGTCCCGTCATAGATTTGGTTGAACTAATAGAAAGTTGCCGTGCGGCTTTTTCGCCAAAGGCCATTTTTATGGCTTTGAGTTCATTAAGGTCGCCGACCGGAGTTGATGTGCCGTGTGCATTGACATAGTCAATATCCTCTGGCGCCAAACCGGAATCTTTGAGGGTCATTTTCATTGCCCGCGCAGGACCTTCTGATGAAGGAGATGTAACATGGTGTGCGTCTGAACTGAAACCATATCCTGTTATTTCACAGTAAATCCGAGCTCCTCGTGCTTTGGCAAATTCGTAGTCTTCAAGGATTAACATCCCGGATCCCTCGCCCATGACAAAACCATCACGGTCTTTATCGAAGGGACGGCTTGCGCGTTGTGGATCATCATTTCTGGTACTCAGGGCATGCATTGCGGCAAAGCCCGCGATTCCCAGCGGAGTGACACTTGACTCAGCGCCTCCCGCAATTACAACTTTTACGTCTCCACGCTCAATCGTACGTGCTGCGGTGCCAATTGCATGATTGGAAGATGTACATGCTGAAACGGTGCAGGCGGTATAGCTTTTGGCTCGAAAGAGCAGGGAGACATATCCTGGAGCCAAATTACTTAAAGTCATCGGAATGAAAAATGGGCTAACACGTTTGGGACCGTGTTCCACCATAATTTTGGTGTATTTTTCAATACAGCCAAGGCCGCCTATGCCCACACCCATTGAGACACCGACTTCTTCTTCAATATCTTCAGTGATCTCCAAGTTCGCGTCAAGCAAAGCTTCCTGTGTGGCACCAATGGAATACTGAATGAACAGATCCATTTTTTTAGCTTCTTTGACCGGAATGATTTTGGGCAGCTGAAAATTTTTTACCTCACCTGCAATTTGACAGCGGAATAATTCAGGATCAAAGTTTGTGATCCGGGCTATTCCAGATTGCCCATTGATGCAGGCTTCCCAAGATGTTGGGACATCATTTCCGAGCGGGGACATGCAACCTAGTCCCGTCACTACTACGCGGTTTCCCATGTTATTTCAGAATGACAAGATGAAACGATGACCAGCACGGCCATGTACAGCTGAGCCTATCATCTTCTGAAGTATTTGCCATAAACTCAGGCTTTGGCTTCAGTAATGAAATCCACGGCGGATTGAACAGTGGTGATGTTTTCCGCTGCTTCATCGGGAATATCAACCTCAAATTCTTCCTCAAGAGCCATCACCAATTCAACAGTATCCAGGGAGTCGGCATCTAAATCTTCAATGAAGTTTGAACTCAGGCTGATCTCAGACTCATCTTTACCTAATTGCTCACTGATGATTTTGATGACCTTTGCTTGTATTTCTTCCATGCTTGTTTTTGCTTAAAGGGTTGAAATGAATTAATCGAACTTTCCTTTTTGTCAGATATGAAAAAAAAGTCAACTCAATTGATGATAGTACAAATGTTTAGTACATTCCCCCATTCACATGCAGAATAGTTCCGGTAATGTACGAAGCCTCTTTTGAAGCCAAAAAAGCAACCGCGTTGGCAATATCTTCCGCATCTCCCATACGGCCTAAAGGAATTTGCTGTAGAATTACTTCCTGCTGACTTTCATTGAGAGCTTGTGTCATTGCCGTGTCAATAAATCCAGGTGCAACAGCATTGACCGTAATGCCACGGGCGCCTACTTCACGGGCCAGTGACTTGGTAAATCCAACCAAAGCAGATTTGGTTGAACTGTAATTGACTTGTCCCGGATTACCGGAAAAGCCGACCACAGAAGAAATATTTATAATTTTCCCTGCACGTTGTTTCACCATCGGCCGTATTACAGCTTTGGTCACATTAAAAACGCCATTGAGGTTGACATCAATGACTTTTGACCACTGTTCCGGTTTCATGCGCATAAACAGGTTGTCCTGTGTGATCCCCGCATTATTAACCAAAATATGAATACTTCCCAGCTCTTCGACAGCACTTTTCACCATTACGTCAATGGCATCAAAATCAGTAACATCTGCCTCAAAAGTTAAGCATTTTTGGCCCAATGATTCCACTTCTCCGCGCACTTCCGCAACATCCGGACTCATATCCACCAAAACAATATCGGCTCCTGACTCTGCCAATTTTACGGAAATAGTCCGACCAATTCCCCCTCCGGCTCCAGTTATTAGGGCAGTTTGTCCTTCTAAATTCATCATACTCTCAGCAAAATTATTTAGGCACTTCCATCCTAATCAGCATCACACAAAAAAACAACTCTCAATTCTCTCCACGCAGAAGACTCAGCGTACTTTAAAATAAATAATAAGTGTTAGCACAAACAGCCAAATTGATTTGAGGTGCATATGCCAAATGACTCTGCTGTTAACTTCTTGTGGAGTTAAAAGTTTATTTTCTTCGGGAACTGGATTGATCCCCAGCTTATTTTGCCAGATTACCCACACAGAGACAATGTCCTGTTTCTTTTCAGAATAAGTCCATAGGCGTTGAAGATGATGATGGTACGGCGAGCGTAAAAAAAAGCGATAGCGCTCTGCGGTAGACCGACCTTTCCGCCACAATATGAACCTGAAAAATGCACGTTGAATGATAGAGGAGAGCACCGAAAATACAAAAACTCCTCCTACAATCGGTAAAAATAATTCTGCTTTTACAAAAATAAACATTGCCGAAACCATGCTGCCCAAAGCAAGTGCCCCCATGTCACCCATATAAATCAAAGCTGGGGGAGAATTGTATATCAGAAAAGCGACACCTGCGCTGATTACCAATGCTGAAAGTACGGCTAATTCTTTAATATCATGCGAAAGAATTGGTATTTTCAGCTTTGACGCAAGTTCCTGATCTCCTCCAATGTAGGCCACAAGTCCGACAAACATGGCACATGTCATCAACGGAACAGTCGCAAGTGAGTCCATTCCGTCCGTCAAGTTTACCGCATTTGCTCCACCCACTATGATGATAGTCATGAATGGAATGAATAAAAATTTTGGCAAGTATGGGTATGCCGTTTTCAGCGGCACCAGCGGTACTACTAAATGCCCATCAATATCGACAAACAAATATAAACCGGTTACTACCAGTAATGAAATAATAAATTGTGCGGCTAACCTCCAACGTCCGCTAATTCCATCGGCTTTTTCGCTATAAGTTTTCCTGGCCTCATGTCCGGATTCAACTCGCCGCTTGTTGATTACTTTTGCTACATCGTCAACTGCTCCGATGATTCCAAACGAAAGCATGATCACCAACAGAGCCACAACATATTGATTCAGGTTGCACCAGAGCAGTGCCCCAATCAAAATACCCATAATCAAAACTCCGCCACCCATAATGGGAGGTGCTCCGGTGTATGGCTTTGTGTCGGCAGGAGCTGTGATAAAATCTGCAGTAATTCCTCGTTTTCTGAAAGATCGAATTACCATCGGCATCACCCACACAATCAAAAGGTAGGCAGTCAAAAAGGCCATTCCGCCGCGAAAAACGACAGACTCAAATAACTGATATTGCCAAATTGAGTGCAGTAGTGCTGCCAGCATTTATGTCCTAAAGCGTCATTAGTTCTTTTTCCTTTGCAGCAACTAACTCATCAATCATTGTTGTGTGCTGATCAGTTACTTTCTGGACGTGTTCCTGCGCGACTTTTTCCTCGTCTTGAGAAATGAGTTTATCTTTTTCCATCTGCTTCAGCTGATCGTTGCCATCGCGGCGAACATTGCGTACAGCGATTTTAGTGTCCTCGCCGATTTTTTTGATCTGCTTCACGTAATCTTTGCGTCTTTCTTCGGTAAATGGGGTTGTCATTGCACGGATGATATTTCCATCATTTGAAATACTGAAACCAAGATTTGCTGCCTGTAAACTGCGCTCAATTTCCTTGATCATCGTTTTTTCCCAAGGACTGATCGCCAACATTTGGGGTTCAGGTGTAGAGATGTTTGCCACCTGATTGATGGGAGTCGGGTTACCATAATATGCAACCTTTACGGTTTCTAACATTGCAGGCGAAACACGTCCGGCATGAATACCACGGAGATCTTGTTTCAGATTGTCAATCGTGACATCCATCTTATGATTAACCATTTCTTCAACTTCTTGCGTTTCTTCCAACGACATATATCTCTTTAGTTGATAAGTGTTCCAATTGTTTCACCACAAACTGCCCTGAGAATGGAGTCAGATTCACGGTAGTTCAATACTAAAATGGGAAGTTGATTGTCCCGACAAAAGGCAATCGCAGTCGAGTCCATTACTTGAAGATTTTTATTGAGGACTTCATCGTAAGTTAATTTTTCGTAACGAATCGCATCTGCGTGAATCAAGGGATCCTTGTCATACACGCCATTAGTTTTGGTAGCCTTGATAACAATTTCCGCTCCTACTTCAGAGGCACGTAATACTGCTGCTGTGTCTGTTGTAAAATATGGATTTCCCGTTCCAGCCGCAAAAATCACGACTCTCTTTTTTTCCAAATGACGGTCAGCTCTGCGTTTGATATAAGGCTCCGCAATCGCGTTTAGTTCAATGGCTGACAAGACGCGGGTTAAAACACCACGCTGCTCCAGTATTTCCTGCAGGCAGATACTGTTGATCACGGTGGCCAGCATTCCCATATGATCTCCTGCAACCCGGCCAACGTTGCCTTCCGTGGACTTTGAACCACGAAAGATATTGCCTCCGCCGACAACAACCCCAATTTCTACTCCAAGATTGTGAACGGAAACTACACTATCTACAAGCGCCCTGATTGTGTCATAATCAAATCCTGAACCACGCTCTCCCCCGAGAGTTTCTCCGCTTAATTTCAGTAGAATACGTTTGTATTTCGGAGTCATGTTCTTTGTTCAGAACTGATATTTTTCAAAGGTGCTGAAATTAATTTTCACTCCAAGCTCCTTGGCGGTTTTTTCAACCAGCTGTCTCACTGAAACCTGAGGGTCTTTTACAAAGGGTTGGCTTTCAACACAAATTTCTTTGAGGAATTTATTTAATCGGCCATCAATCATTTTTTCAATGATATTTTCAGGTTTCCCGGACTCTCGTGCCTGGGCCGTAAAAATCTCTTTTTCTTTTTCCAGCACTTCCATAGAAACCTGATCTGCCTTCACTGCTTCAGCAGGAAAGGCGGCAATGTGCATGGCAATGTCGCGGGCCAATGTTTCCAGACGTTCGTCATCACATGGTTGATCCGTTTCCAGAGGTACAGCTACTCCAATTTTTCCGTTACTATGGATATATCCGCCAAACGTGCCATGGCTAATTTCCATTTTTCTGCTGTTGAGAATTTGCATATTCTCTCCTAACTCAGCAATTGTACCGGTCAATAAGCCTTCAACATTGCCTTCACCTACGACCAATTGCTGTGCTAACAAATCGTCCGCACCTTGTTCACAGACTTGATTTGCAAGTTGTTTGATGAATGTCTGAAATTTTTCATTACGCGCCACAAAATCAGTTTCACAGGCGACTTTTACCAAACCCGCACTTTTTCCATCCGAACTTGTTGAAAAACATACGGCACCTTCATGAGTTTCACGGGAGGCTTTTTTCAAAGCTTTGGCCTGGCCTTTTTTCCGCAAAAAATCCTGTGCTGCTTCAACATCTCCATTTGTTTCAACAAGGGCTTTCTTGCAATCCATCATTGCCACGCCGGTTATTTCTCTTAAGTTTTTTACTGCTGACGCTGTAATCGTTGTCATCTTTTTTGTACTACAAATTGTTTAAAAAGTTTTAATGTGGTTTCCGGAAATACAAAAAGTAAATCCGGAAAGTATTCTGGAAGGAGTCGTTATTTTTCTGTGTCAGACTTTTTCGTTTTAGTTATTTTTTCTTTTTTCTGAGCAACCTTCGCTTTGCTTGCATCACCTGTTTTTTTCACAGTTGCTTTCACTTTCGCGGCAGGTTTTGCTTTTTCATCCGGAATTTCCTTTTCCGCGACCGGAGCTTTTTCCGCAACGACTTTCGCTTTTGCAGTCGAAACTTTTGTTTCAGCTGCTTTCGCTTCCGCAACAGGTTTTGCTTTTTCTTCCGGAGCTGCCTTTTCCGCAGCCGGAGATTCCTTCTCAGCGATCTTCGTTTCTACCGCAGGGATTTCCTTCTCAACTTTTGAGGAATCCGATTCTACTTTTTGCTCAGGAGTTTTGCCGTCTTTCTTCGCAAAATCTTTTGAGACAGTTTTTGCTTTTTTTGCAGGAGCTTTTTCAACAGGAGCAGCTGCAATTCTGTTTTGTTTACGAACAGCCAAACCTTCCAATACCGCAGTTGAAATCACGTTTGCATACAACGCAACTGCGCGGGGAGAATCATCATTTCCGGGGATCATGAAATCAATTCCGGTTGGGTCACAGTTTGTATCAGAAATACCAACAACGGGAATTCCCAATTTTTGGGCTTCTCTCAGTGCAAGCTGTTCTCTGTGGCAATCGGTAATGAACAACATTGAGGGAATGCTTTTCATGTTACGTACTCCACCGAGGGAGCGCGTCAATTTTATGCGTTTACGTTCCATCATCAAAGCTTCTTTTTTGATAACACCTTCGTAACTTCCGTCTTCTCCGGCGATTTCTTCAAAGCTTTTCATGCGTGCGATTGACTGCTTGACGGTGCCAAAGTTTGTCAGTAATCCACCAAGCCAACGAAAATTGATGTAAGGACTGCCGCAACGGTCTGCTTCTTCTTTGACTATGCGTTGTATTTGAGTTTTTGTGCCGACAAAAAGTGGAACACGACCTTCTTCCGCGGAGGCCTTTACATACTCATAAGCTGCTTTGAGTTTGGTTAAGGTCTGTCGCAGATCAATTACGTGAACTCCGTTTTTTACGCCGTAAATGTAGGGTGACATCTTGGGATGCCAGCGTTTGGTCTGGTGTCCAAAATGAACTCCAGCTTCTAAAAATTGCTTCATTGAAATGACAGCCATAAAATCTCCTTGTAATGGCTTGGTTAAGTGCCCGAGGGATGAAATCGGACTAACTGACTCTGTAGTTAATCTTAAAGAAACGATTCTGTTGTCCTCATCCCTTGACTAACAGTTTCCGTTTCTC
Source organism: SAR324 cluster bacterium (assembly GCA_016764995.1). GTDB lineage: Bacteria > SAR324 > SAR324 > SAR324 > NAC60-12 > Arctic96AD-7. Next base: position 8,802 of record JAESQU010000180.1, read on the forward strand.
TTTAAAGAATAATAAATTAAACCTATATTTATAATCAATCTTTCGGTAGTTTACAAGTTCTTTTTACAGAAATTAGTAATAGCAGCAAGGATTTCGCCTTCCGATTATTCCATCCATGGTACTCAGTTCCTTTTGCAGTCTCATGTAAAAGAAATGACGCAAATGGATTTCCTCTGTTTTTCAGCCTATATTGCCGGAACTGTAAAATCTCAGACCAGCTTTTCAACCGGACTTGAGAAAACAGGCAACAGGCAGAATTCGTGTTGGAACAGTTGGAAATTCTTTTGGAATCAGATAGGATAGAATTAATTTGGCTGGAAACCCACGCAACCGACAAATCCTCA
>JAESQU010000181.1 GCA_016764995.1 SAR324 cluster bacterium
CTTTTATTTAAAAAACTTTAAGGGCAGGACTGTACGTCTTTCAATCAAATTGAAGAAAACACAGCCATGCACAGTTGTTTAATTCAACACATGCTTTAAAGCATTTCCAATTGCATCCACAATCATATCTGCTTCGCTTTCCTGCAATATCAATGGAGGAGCCATAATTAACACGTTATCCAATCCTGGAACAGTAAAGCCGTTTCGCATCACATGGACTCCCTGTTTTAAGCAATTTTGAATGATTGCGTTTGAACGTGCCGTCTCCAAAGGAGTTTTATTTTCCTTGTCAGAAACCAGTTCTATACCGAGCAGCAAACCCTTTCCACGGATTTCACCAACAAAAGGATGATCCGCAAATTCATTCAGACGACCTTTGATGTAAGCCTCCATTTTTACGGCATTTGCTACCAGATTTTCACGTTCGATAATTTCAATATTTTTTAAACTAACTGCCGCTGCGACAGGATGACCGCCGTAGGTGTTAACTTGCCGGAAATGCTTGAGTTCACTTGCTTCGCCGTAAAATGCTTCAAAAATGTTTTCCTTGACGACAGTAGCGGCAACCGGCATATAACCGCTGGCCAAACCCTTTGCGAATGTAAAGATATCTGCTTTGACGCCCCAGTGTTCGTGACCGAACATTTTTCCGGTTCTACCGAATCCGGAAACAACTTCGTCCATAATCAGCAAGACATTGTATTTATCGCATATTCTCCGGACTTCCGGCAAATAATTATCCGGAGGAACCATCACTCCTCCGCCGGAAATCATCGGTTCCATAATGAATGCCGCAACCGTTTCTTCGCCCTCATAAATTATTGTGTCCTCCAGATATTTGACACATTCCGCACCGTGTTCTTCAATAGTGAACTTCGGATGCCGTCGATAAGGATAAGGCGGAGGAATATGTAAAAATCCTGGGGCGAGTGGTTCATAACCAATCTTGCGTTCGGCCTGTCCGGTGGCAGTCATAGTGGCCAGTGTGTTACCGTGATATGCACGGTGACGTGAAATGATTTTATGCTTGCGATGATTTCCTGTCAACAAATGGTATTGACGCACCATTTTAAACGCCGTTTCATTTGCTTCTGAACCACTGCTGGTTAAATAAACATGACCATTCTCCATTCCCAGCATAGCCAAGATTTTTGCAGAAAGTTCTACTGCAGGATCGCTGGTCATAACCGGAATCACATAAGCCAGTTTTTCCATTTGTGCCTTTGCGACTTCCGCCAGTTCTTTTCTTCCATGACCAACATTTACGCACCACAACCCTGCCGTTCCGTCAAGTATTCGATCACCGTCTTCATTGATCATGAAACAACCTTCAGCCCTGACAATGTGTTTTGGACGTTTGCTCAACAGCGTTTTGTGCTGTGTCATTGGTCGCCAGAGTGAATCTGGCTGGTTCATATTTTGTGCTTCCATGTTCAAGTTTTAAGTTTCAAGGTTTAAAGGTTTAAAGTTCAAGCTTACATGTTCCAGGAAAAAGGTTCGAGGTACAAGGTACAAGGTTCAAGATTTTTCCTGATTCCTTGCTACATGCCGCTTACCCCTCGTTGAGGGCTCATATCATTTTTACTGATCCCCGCGACAGGAACCGGTGCTTTCATTGCGTCTCTACGGAAAGGGTCTCCCAATTCCTGATTCAGAATTACCTCAATGAAGGTAGTTTTTCCCTGTTCCATTTGCGCCTTCACCGCTTTATCCAACTCACTCGTAAGTTCTGTCATCGTTCTTACCTGAACACCGTTGACACCGCAGGCAATTGCAATATCCGCAAATGAAACCTGAAGATCAAGTTCGGTACCGATAAAATTATCATCATACCAAAGTGTTGAGTTACGCTTTTCTGCACCCCATTGGTAGTTTCTGAAAATTATCATCGTGATACCGGGCCATTCACTGCGACCGATAGCAGTCATTTCATTCATAGAAATTCCGAAAGCACCGTCACCCGCAAATCCCACAACCGGAGTTTCCGGATTGCCAATTTTTGCACCCATGATTGAAGGAAAACCGTAACCGCAAGGTCCAAAGAGTCCCGGCGCCAAATATTTTCGTCCGCTTTCAAAAGTCGGATAGGCGTTCCCGATCGCGCAATTATTTCCTATGTCGGAAGAAATTATAGCATCTTTTGGTAAAGTTTCCATAATCGCGCGCCAGGCCATTCTTGGCGACATGTGGTCCGGCTGTCGATTTCGAACACGTTCATTCCAGGTTGTGCCCGGATCGTCCTCTTCGAAATTCATCGAGGCCAGTGTTTTCTCCCAATTGGATTTTTTGTCGGCAATCAGCTTGCGCCTCTCCTCACGACCCGCGTCACCCGCAGTGTCAGAAAGCAAACTGAGAATCTTTTCGGCCACCTGTTTTGAATCACCGACAATTCCGACTGCAACAGGTTTCGTCAATCCGATCCTGTCCGGATTTATATCAACCTGAATCAGCTTTGCCTCATTCGGCCAGTAATCCAAATTATAGCTCGGCAGAGTTGAAAATGGATTCAGACGTGTGCCAAGAGCCAAAACAACATCCGCCTGTTTGATCAACTCCATGCCTGCTTTTGAACCGTTATAACCGAGTGGTCCAGCAAACAAAGGGTGTGAACCGGGGAATGCGTCGTTGTGCTGGTAGTTGCAGCAAACCGGTGAGTCTAAACGTTCAGCAAGTGCCTGAGAAGCTGGAATCGCTCCACCAAGAATAACCCCCGCGCCATTTAGAATTACTGGGAATTTTGCCTCCGACAAAAGTTTTGCCGCCTTAGATATGGCATCAGTTCCGCCTGCCGGAAGTTCAAATTCAATAATTTCAGGCAAATCTATATCAACTACCTGTGTCCAAACATCACGAGGAATATTAATTTGCGCTGGTGCGGACATTCGCTTGGCCTTGGTGATAACACGATTCAACACTTCCGCGATACGCGTTGGGTCTCGAACTTCTTCCTGATAAGCGACCATATCCTTGAAACCCGCCATTTGCTCAACTTCCTGAAATCCACCCTGACCAATCGATTTGTTAGCCGCTTGTGGCGTAATTAACAACATCGGAGTATGATTCCAGTATGCGGTTTTGACGCAGGTTACGAAGTTAGTGATGCCCGGACCATTCTGGCCGATTATCATCGACATTTTGCCGGTTGTACGAGTAAACCCGTCTGCCATATAACCACCGTTGCACTCATGTGCAACGTCCCAAAACGTTATTCCTGCCTGCGGAAAGTAGTCGGAAATCGGCATGAACGCTGAACCGATGATGCCGAAAGCATGTTCAATACCGTGCTTTTGCAGAACTTTAATGAATGCTTCTTCAGTTGTCATTTTCATAAGCTTAACTCCTTGGTCAATATGTTTAAGAAATTTTTGCGACTGTTGAATTGTATCCTATCAAAATCCAACTTATCGCAAAATAAGTCTAGTGTAGTTTATTTAAAATCCAGTTTCAAACAAATATTCGCCTAAGAATCAGACTACAGCAAATTTTGCTGGAAATTTTCACTCATGCGGAAATATCTAAATCCTGAAATTTTTGCTAAACTGAAAGTTATTATCACTCAGTGAGACTTTCAGTCTCGTAAATTAACATACATAGATATTTAACCAAAAATCTCATCTCAAGTCAACATTATTTGCTCAAAGCTGAAATTTTAAGGCGCACTTATCATTTTGTGACTTGCAGAATGATCTTAGTCTGGTCTAATAATAGGTTCAGCCTGTTGATAATGTTTGAGCTTAAGTTCTCCGTTAGCAACTTTAGTTCAGAACATTTAATTTCCCTAATCTTTTTTCATGGAGTCGGTCATGCTCATCAATCATTTCATCAATGTTACTTTAGAAATCCTGATTTATTTTCTGGTCAGCATCATTTGTTTGTTCATCGGTAGGAAAGTACTGGACTGGATAACACCTTATGATTTGAGCAAGCAGACTTCAACAGAGAAGAACCTTGCTACAGGAATTACAGAAGCCGGATTCTTCATTGCCATGGCAATTATAGTCCACGCTTCAGTTTCAGGGGTTGTGAATTATGAAATGTTCAGTTTCATCAACCCTGAGGATCCTGGACGTTTTGAGCTGCTCGGCGCAGAGTTGATCACTACAGCCGTCTATTTGTTGATCGGCTTGATTTGTCTGAGTCTTGGTCGCCGCTCACTGGACTGGGTCACACCATTTGATTTGAATAAGGAAATTCAATTAGAGCGAAATGTTGGAGTAGGCGCGATTGAAGCAGCAATGTATATTTCCATTGCGATCATCATTCACGGAATTATCCTCTGACATTACTTTTGCCCCAATTTTTTTGATAATATTTTTTTCAGTAAAACTGTTGTACGAAAGAAATTGATTTAGAATTTCCTGCCAGAATTTCTTCGATTCAATCAACTCAATAATATTTTTCCACAGTATTTAATGCAGTTTGAAACACGACTTTGGTCATTCACCCGTGGTGTTAGAACTCGCATTGCCACCTCCGTCCTGATTGGTATGATAGCAACAGCACTGGGAGTGGTTCGTCTTGCTTTGCTCGGTTGGTTGATCGGCCTGATTTTTCTCGGTAAGTCTGTTGAAGAGTTGATTCTGCCAATCGTTCTTGCTGCTTTAGTGATGCTGTTGCGAGGATTTTTTGAGCATTGGCGAACAATGACCGCGCACGAAACATCGGCAATTGTTCAAAAGCAATTGCGCCGTCGTCTATACGACAAGATAGTGAATCTGGGACCTGGATATTCAGGTCGTCAAAGATCGGGAGAACTCGTATTGACACTAGTGGACGGAGTAGAACAGCTGGAGACTTATTTTGGAGAATATCTCCCACAATTGTTGATCTCAGCACTGACACCCCTGATGATATTTGCTTTTGTAGCCTTTCTTGACTTACCTGTTGCCCTTATACTTCTGGTAGCTGCACTTGTGTCACTCATAGCACCAACGGCATGGCACAAGTTTGACACTAAAAGATCACTGGAAAGGCAACAAGCCTATGCCGCATTTGCCTCAGATTTTTTAGATGGAATCCAGGGACTTGCGACACTCAAATCATTTGGTCAAAGCGGATCCCGTATGGACTTACTAAAAAAACGGGCTTTTGAACTTTTCCGGAGCACCATGTGGGTTCTTGCTACAAATACCCTATCAAGAGGGATTACAGATATATCCATCGCTGTCGGTGCTGCAACGGGATTGGGGTATGGGGCCTTCCGCGTTTTAGACGGTGAGTTGGAACTCACCACATTGCTGATAATTCTGATGATGGGAGTTGAAATTTTCAGGCCTATGCGTGACCTGCGCACAGTTCTGCATCAGGGCATGGTGGGTCTTTCTGCGGCTCAAGGGGTTTACAAAATTCTAGATGCTGAACCGGTTGTTTTGGATGAACATTCGGAAAATGAAACAGCCCGACTGGAACCTACTATTGAGTTCGAATCAGTTAGCTTCAGTTACCCAGAACACACACAGATTGTACATGATTGCTTGAATTTCAAAATCAACAAGGGTGAACGAGTGGGGATTGTTGGTTCAAGTGGTTGCGGGAAGTCTTCGATTGTCAAGCTTCTGCTACGTTTCCATGATCCTGTGAAAGGATCCATCTGCATTGGTGGAAAGGACTTGAGAAACATCTCCTTTGACCAGATACGAAGTGAGATCTCAGTTGTTAATCAGGATACATTCCTCTTTCATGGAACAATCGAGGAGAATATCCGCATGGGCCGTCCGGAAGCGAGTGAAATTGAAATTAGCGATGCAGCAAATAATGCGAACATCCATGAGTTTGTAACAACCCTTCCGGAAGGATATCAAACTATAATTGGTGAAAAGGGCATCAAGCTTTCTGGGGGTCAGCGTCAGCGAGTAGCAATTGCAAGGGCCCTTTTGCGGGATACCTCTATTTTGATTTTGGATGAAGCACTTTCAGCCGTTGATGCAGAAAACGAATACGTCATCCAGCAGGCACTTGATCGTTTGATGAAAGACCGTACAACTATAGTTTTAGCCCATCGACTTTCAAGTGTAATCAAATGTGACCGCATATTGGTAATCGATCAGGGAAGGATTGTTGAATCTGGTCCTCATGCTACCTTGATGAAGAAAGCTGGCATTTATTCAGCCCTGATGACTGAGCAGGTTCGCGAAGCAGAATCAAAGGAAATGGTCAGTGGAGAGGAAGAATCAATGCATGTTAATGCTGAACCTGAGGAGCAGATTGAAGAAACTTTGCTGAACTTACCAACAGAGGGTATTATTAAAGCAGAGGGACTCAATTGGAAGCAACTGATAATTGAGTTGATGCGCCACATCATGCCATGGAAAGGCAGGCTAGTCCTTACATTCTGTTTCGGTGTATTGCGTGTGCTGGCTTTTATCGGTGTGGGGGTCTTCAGTGCACTGATTGTGCTTGCTCTGAAAAACGGTACAGATTTTACTTTCCTACTCACAGGACTTATGGTCGTGGCACCGCTTTCGGGGATACTTCACTGGCTTGAATCCTGGGTGGCCCACGACATGGCCTTCAGGTTACTGGCCGACATGAGGATCAATGTTTTTAGAAAACTCGATCAACTAGCTCCCGCATATCTCGTTCGACGCAGAACGGGAGATTTGATGGGAATCGCTACCCAGGATGTTGAACTGGTAGAATACTTCTTTGCACATACAGTTGCTCCGGTTTTTGTTTCAATCCTGATTCCAGTGGCAGTAGTAACATTCCTTACAACAGTAAATTTCTGGATGGCTTTGGCACTATTGCCCTTTCTCCTTGCGGTATGTCTCAGCCCGTTTTTAATGCGTGCAAAAGTAGATCAACTAGGTTCAAAAGCCAGGGAAGCTGCCGGAGAGCTTTCTGCCCACGCAATTGATACAATCCAGGGCCTTGCAGAAATAGTTGCATTTCAGCAGGAAGGGCATCGAGGTAAAGCCTTTGACAGCCTTACAAATCGACATATCGGCATAAGGTTGCCGTTCTTCCGAGAGTTGACACTGCAAAGGACCATTCTAGAAGTTCTAACCGGCTGGGGTGGTCTGGCTGTTGTCTCCACAGGAGCACTGCTCACTACCTATGGTTCCTTCGATGCAGGACTTCTTCCGCTTCTTACTATACTTGCTATGTCAGCATTTTTACCGGTATCCGAAATTGCGCAGATAGGTCGGCAATTGGCCGACACCCTGGGTGCCACGAGGAGGGTTTACGCATTGGAAAACGAACCGGTGCTGATTGCCGATGGGAATGGTGTAAATCCCGGGGATTTGTCTTCAGGTTTTTCATTCCGTAATGTAAGTTTTTCATATCCGGGAAGAACCATGCGTGTCTTGCAAAACCTCAATTTTGATATCCCGGTAGGCAAGACGTTGGCGTTAGTAGGGCCATCAGGGGCGGGTAAAACGAGTCTCGCTCAACTGCTTATGCGTTTCTGGGACCCTGATAAGGGTTCCATCTTATTGAATGGAATTGAACTCAAAGATTTTAAATTAGAAGATTTGCGTTCCCGCATCGCATTGGTTGCTCAGGACACATATCTCTTCAATAATTCACTGCGGGAAAACATCCTGGTTGCTAAACCAGATGCCACTGAGCTGGAATTAAAGGAGGCAGTGAAACTTTCTGCACTGTCTGAAGTTATTGAAAGCCTCCCGGATGGTCTGGAAACTATGGTTGGTGAACGTGGCGCCAGCCTTTCAGGAGGACAGAGACAGCGTGTTGCAATTGCACGAGCATTCCTGAAAGATGCTCCGTTTTTAATTTTAGACGAAGCTACTTCTCACTTGGACGCTCTCAGCGAAAACACTGTCCACAGAGCCCTTGATCAGCTTAAGACAAACCGAACCACTATTATCATTGCCCATCGGCTTTCTACCATCCGTAACGCGGACAAAATAATTGTCCTCAATAAGGGCAGCATCGTAGAAACCGGTTCACATCAAGAGTTGTTGCAGAAAATGGGGCTATATAGACAGCTTGTTTCCAAACAGCTCGGTGGATCAGGTGTGGAGGAGCTCAAGTAAGGCTAACCTACGATATTTTCCCTTTCTATGATTGAGTCGATCACCACCCATCCAGACGAAGCCAGTACCCTCATCCACACTGATGCTACGGAAGCTCTTGACCAGTGGATGTACGGGTTGGTGAAACGGGAATTGCTGCCCTTTGCGATGACCATCGTTGTGCGTTCGGATGGCGTTGGCTACTGGCGCTGGTGTGGCCTCGCCAACCCGAATCGCAACCTTGCTCCGGAGCCGGATACGCTGTTGCGGATGTATTCGATGACCAAGCCCGTCACGGCGCTGACAGCCTTGTTGCTGGAAGATCAAGGCTTGCTCGATCTGAAGGCTCCTGTAGAAACTCTGATTCCGGAGTTGGCCAATTGGCGGGCCTTGAACCATCCTGCAGCAGAGTTGCAGGATTGCACTCTGCTGGCGTCCGGCCCCACTCTTTTGCAACTGCTGATTCACACCTCCGGGATTTCCTACGGGGATACGCAGGGTTCGATGCTGAACCAAGCCCTTGCCCAGAAAATGGCGCATGATTATTCGCTTGGGGGATTACTCGAAACCTTGTCAGAATTGCCGCTCGTTTTTCCTCCGGGAACGGCGTGGCGCTACGGTTACGGTCTGGACGTGCTGGGGGTGGCCATGATGCGGGCCACCGGAAAAAGCTTGGGGAAACTGTTCGACGAGTTGGTGTTTAAGCCAATGGGAATGACGGACAC
>JAESQU010000182.1 GCA_016764995.1 SAR324 cluster bacterium
GGGTATTGCCAATTCCTGGAACGGAGTGCTGAACAGTCTCACTGCGCATGCAACTGAAACCACGCTGGATTCACAGCTGCTTGGAGAAACTGCTGCTCACGAAATGGGACACCAGCTTGGGTTGTTTCATACAACCGGACAAGACGGAACAGAGTTTGATATTATATCCGACACTGCGGAATGTCCCAAAAGTAGCCGTGATAATGACAGTAACGGACAAATGTCTGCGGAGGAGTGCGAGGGCTACGGTGCGGAAAATGTGATGTTCTGGACTGCCTGGTCTTCATCTTCCAGATCTGCCGGAAAAAAACAGGAAACACTTTCCAGTTATCAGCAGCAGGTTTTGAAATATTCACCGATTGCCAAGTAAAATAAATACCTAATCAGCAACACATCAATTTAAAAAGGAATCATGAAGTATCTTTTAATTATTTGTATTTTATTCTGGAATTTAACAGGAATCGTAGTTGCCGCTCCGGAAAAGTCTGATGTTCTGGAACTACTGGAAGGACGTCACTGGAAACTGGACTCAGAAGCATTTCAATCCCTGGAAGTTGGAACAGACAGCGTGCTGATCGAAATTGCCGGAGATACAGCTTTGATCAACTATCTTCGTTTTAGAGCAGTCGAAGCTTTGGCCTTGTTTCCCACAAAAATGACTGCGGACTTTTTGGAGCTTACCGCGGAAAAATCCTTTGCGGCACTGTCCCGGCGTGGATTTGAAGCTTTCAAAAGAGGTTTCTCCAAAACTGATCCTCAGAGAGTAACTCAGTTGGCCGCACATTTGTTGAAACACCGTAACGCGCAGGTCAGGATTTCAGCTGCCCGTGCGATGCGAACCCTTGACGCACCGCGTTTTAAAAGTTTCCTGAAATCAGAATCAGACTCATGGGTGCGCAAAGAAGCGCAAAAATAAAAAACTTCAACCCAGCAAACGCAGTCCGCTTGAGAGCAAAACCAGCAATAATGTCAGTACAGCCGCACCCACGAAAAAAACGTGCATGACAAATAAAAGTGGGGTTTTCTCGCGTAGATTTCTGAGGAGAATAAGATAATTTTTTAACAGATTTTGCATGGTTTAAAATAATCAGCTCAATCGAAAAGCAAGCGGTTGACTCAATGACATCGCCAGCGCCCACTGTGCCGCATAGTAAGTGCTTAAAATTAATACTTGCGCGGATTTGAATTTCACCAGGAAACGATTCCAGGCCAGCAGCGTGTCTGAAAGCAAAAATAAACCCGCACCGCACGCAGCAAATAATGTTTGCGGAAGAGCCAACTGAAAATGCCGCTCCAATGCCACTCCGCTCATAATCAGAATTACCAGAATGTAAACCAGTACCGGCACCTGCATTTTACCCAGTCCGGAACGCAGTCCCAAAAACATTATGCTGCCGAAAAATAATAACGGTGTCCAGACGTACCAGCTAAGGGAAAATTCTATTCCTGAAAGCAGTCCTGAAATATAGAAAACATGTCCTGTCAGAAAACTGACCAGCCCCAGCAGAAATTTATCCGAAGGCCACATCAAAGCGACATCTCCGCCAATTGAAAACAACAGTCCAATCAGCAAAGCTAAGTGGTACCAGCCAATATTTACCGGAAGCAAACTCAAACCCATGACGACAATCAGCAACATCGTTAACGGTTTGAGAAAGTAAACTCGCCTTCGAATACCCTTATATTCCGCATGGATATGCAGAACCGCAGACGCAAAAATGGTAACAGTCAGTAATTCAAGCTCCAAGTTCAATTTAGATTCAGGTCCCGTTTAATTCAGTTAAAAAGGTTCAACCCAGCCAAACGGGTCCGCTTCTTTGCCATACTGGATTCCAGTCAGATGCTCATAAAAGCGGGTTGCAAGTGAACCTGTTTTACCATTACCAACTTGACATTCATCTCCTTTGTAACTCAAAACACCTACTGGAGAAATAACTGCCGCCGTACCTGCACCAAAAACTTCTGTCACCGAACCATCTTTAATTCCAGTCAAAACTTCGTCTATAGAAATTCGCCTTTCTGCAACTTTCAATCCCCAATGTTTTCCGAGTTCCAAAACTGACATTCGTGTTATTCCAGGCAAAATCGAGCCCGTCAACTGTGGCGTCACAAGTTCGCCATTGATCACGAAAAAGATATTCATCGCACCAACTTCTTCTATGTAACGCCTCTCAACCGCATCCAGCCAAAGTACTTGTGTGTAACCCATTTCTTTGGCCTCTTTTTCTGCTAAGATACTGGCCGCGTAATTTCCTCCTGTTTTAGCGTAGCCGACGCCTCCGGGAACAGCACGAACATATTTATCTGTAACCATAATTTTTACCGGATAAAATCCCTGCGAATAATAGGGGCCAACCGGACTCATAATGATGAAAAATAAATATTTAGAAGAAACTTTCAATCCGATTGCTTCCTCAGTCGCCACAATGGTCGGACGAATATAAAGCGAAGTTCCGGATTCGTGCGGAACCCATCCGGAGTCTAAACACAACAATTGCTTCAGTGCAGCCAGGACTTCTTCTATATCCAGTTCCGGAAGACACATTCGCTGGGCCGTGCGGTTCATGCGTTTAAAGTTTTCTCGCGGACGAAACAGTACGTGCTCTCCGGAATCAGTCTGGTATGCTTTAAGACCTTCAAAAGCCATTTGCGCATAATGCAAAACCATCGCGGAAGGTTCCATCAACAGCGGACCGTAAGGTTTAATCTCCGCATTATGCCAGCCTTTCCCATCTTCCCATTCCATACAAAACATGTGATCCGTAAATTGCGTTCCAAAAACAACTCCGGACATGGTCTCAGGAGGAATTTTTAGTTGATCAGGGTCTGCTTTTCTTAGTTTAATTTCCATAATTTTCTTTGATAAATAAATGTAACTTGACCACTTTTTTTAATATTTATTATTCAAATACCACATTTGGCGGTAGGCCTGTTCTGAGCGTAAATCATCATAATGTGTCCAGACATATAACAACAGCGAGCCCATACAAATAACAAGTAATATTGCAAAATTAGTTAAAAGACGGGAATTGTTTTTCATCTACTCAGAGTTTCTTGGATTGAAATCGTTATCAATAGTAAACCAAACAAGCTCAGCATGCAATCCTCTTGTTTTTTACAATAATGGAGCAAGATTCAAAGGCGATGACACTTTTCATTATCAAGTTGAAACATTAAAAGTCAGCATCGATATTGTGACGAATCAACAATAAATATAGGAAGCAAATTTGTTTTTAGAATTAAGTTCAAACAGACAAAAAATAAAAATACTTTTTTTACTTGACATAAGAATAAATTAGCAGTATCTTCCACTTTGAAGATATCTTGTTGCACAGTTCTTGTATTGCAAGAAATAAAAAATGATACTCGCTGTCTATAGGAAATTTTCCAAACAAAAGAGATTCAGAGACGAATCGTCTGAACTTTAGCAGAGAGGTGTGTTTAGAATTACGACTGAATATAAATGATTAAAACAGGACAAGTTATGCCGGTACGAATTTTTGGATTATTCGGCCTGCACCATGGATTGGAGTTAGAGCTGAAGAAAAAATTAACAAAGTCCATCCGGGAGGAGGTATTCTTTGACTACGATAACCGTTGCTACGAAGTTCAGAGCTTTTCATTGACAGGAACACGCCGTTATATTAACGTGCGCCAGATTCCAAATCCTGGCTTGTATCCAACAAAAGTAAGATTGCAAATTCTCTCTTCTGCGAGTTGAATCTGCTTAATGCCCCTTGGGCAATGATTATTCTTTTTTGACTGTTTTTAGCGAATCAGTTCAAGATGAATGATTGTTGAGCCTTGCGGAGTCTCCGAAAATCCGCGTTTCAAATGTCTTCCACATATTTTCTTACCACAAACTCCAGGGTTTAGACCATTCAAATACTTTAGCCCAAAGCGGCTCTTCCTTAACAAGATTGTGCAGTGACGCTTCAACACTCAGCACCTCACCTGATTGCCTGACAATCACTGTCAAAAATTCCTGAACTTCCAGAATTGTAGCCAGCCTTTTTCGATTTATCATATTCTGGACACCACGTGTGACCACAGAACCATTGTCTATGGGATAACGATAGACATTGTCGCAGATGTGACATGATTTCGGAATTTCACTTTCAAACCATAAATTTGCTACTTCTTCCTGTAACCATGGATGCAGAATTCGCTCAACACTTTGAGTGAAAACATAGCGCACTGCGGTCGATTGAATATCCAGCGTTTTTTCTTCCGCAGTAATCGATTGCGGAAAAACTACTGAAAATAATACTGCCAGCAGTAATACTATCTTCCTGTTTTTGGTTGAAAAGTAAATCATTGTTTTTTTAAAAAAATATACCAAATCCTAACATTAATCGTGTAAGATTCTGTGCTCTCGACCAACGATCTTTGACAGTCGAACGCTGATTTGGATTGACTGGAATACTTGTTTCTTGAAAACCGTCTTTATAATAAAAATAAATTGATGGCTGTAGCACAATTTGGAAATAGTAGTTTTCCAGTCCCTGCCAACCTGCATCAAGTACCGCAAATAATCCCATTGCTTTAGCGGAGTGTTGATAATCGGTGGCAGTTGAGTTAAAGCTTTCTGTATCATCAGAGATAGTGGCGGAGGCGCTTGTATCTCTACCTTGATATTTTAAAGTCGTGTAACCAAAGCCGCCTCCTGCTCCATAAAAAAATCCTTCTGTAATTCCCCAAATAAGAGAATCATCCACAAACCAGCGGTAAGTCGTGGAAAGCAAAGTCCGGTTAATTTCCAGCGAGTTTCCGGAACCACTTTTTGTGATGCTCTGCATATCAGTGCTTTCTTCTGCCAACCGCAGAGCTCGGAAAGTGCTGCCAACTTGCGGACCTGTGAGCTCCAGCGAATAGTGAAGTTGCTGATTATCGTCCAGGTTGTAATCATAAAATGTGACAATCCCATTCAATCCGGAAAAAGAAAGTCCTAATCCCAAACCACGATATTCCGAAATCCGCCATTCCGGAGCCTTCCTGTTTTTCTTTTCCCTTGTTTCCTTCTTTTGAATCAAACTGTTAAGATTATCTTTTTTTCCTTCTGTATTTTCAGAATCCTTTTTAAATTGTGTAATAGAAAAGTTTTTTAAGCTAGATTTGATCTTACTTTTTATTGCATCTTTTTTCTTTATGCCATCCGGATCAAGTATTGAGACACTTGCAACCGGACCTTTCAGTTTGCGTTCCGCATCATCCTGGAACCAGAATTTTTGTTGAGTAAAAGCAAGTATATACGTTGCGTCTTCAGGGATAAAAGTGTTTGTTGGAAACTCATATTTTAACTCACGACCTGCATCTTTTACAGGCGATACCTGCAGTTTTTGATCCATCATAGTCAGAGTAGAAACTTGTATTTCCTTTACAGTCAGACCATCCTGAATTTTTTTCACTTCAAACTGTGTCAGCGGCGGCAAATTTTCCAAACGTGTTTTTATGTCTTTTCCCCAAAAAAACAAATAGTGACTTGAGTCTGTTTCAGTATTGTTCCGGACAAGAGTCACTTCTCCAGCAATCATTCCGGAAGGAGTAGATTTTTTACTGAGCAGCATTTTTTGGGACCGCATTTTTTCTTTAGTTTGGACACCTTCCAGTTCAACAGCAACACCTTGATTCATTTGCCCTTCTGCATTCCTACTGAAGACAAGCAAATGAGTAGCCTCCAGAGGTAATAGAATATCGATTTCCTCTGTTACTGTGTTTAATTTCCAAGGAGCTTGAAGTTGGGATACTAAATTTCCATACCAGGATTTTTTTTCAATCACAGTAACAGGCGGCTGCGACCTCAAAACTGTTTCGGAATTTTCACCCCAGTAAACAGCATAATGACTCAAGTCCCTCTCATCCCAGGCGGGAGTTATACGGATTTCACCTTGAACCCGATTCCCTTCCTTTCCAGTTTGTTCAAAATCAATTTCCTGCGGCTTACTGCCGGGAACTCCTTTGTCAACCAAAGTAAGACTAAATACTTCAGTATCTTCATCATTTTGATTACGGGAATAGAGTAAAAAGTGGGTTGCGCCCGAAGGAACACGAGTATTGTTAAATTTGATTCGTGTCCTGCTTCCGGATTCGCCTGCCCGCAAAGTCACAATCGGTAGAAACATTCCCAAACGCTGATGAGGATTGTTCCCCCAACTCAATACAAATTTGGAAATTTTTTCCGATTTTTCAGCAGAGCTTCCTTCTTCAGGAACAGTAAAAATCAGGTCACCGCTGAGCCATCCTCCACGAGAATCGTTATCAGTGAAGTCAAGCAGCGCTTTTTCTTCCGCGAGCAAAACTCCATGGAAACCTGTGCCGAAAACGTGCAGTAAAAATAGTAAATTTAGGCAAAATGAGCATGCGAATTTTCGTTTCCGCATTCTGCATAAGCCCGGAGCTTTGAATAACATAAAGCTCAAAATGCAGGAGGTTCCGCAAATGAGAGACTGGTTGGTACACCGCTGGCACTGAGACGCACCCAATATCCCTGGCCTTTCTCAACTGTGCTGAATGTACTGTAACCCTGAGTCACCAATTCCTGGGCAATAGAAGTTTTTGGAGAATAGGCCAGCCACTTGCTGTTCACATCATCCCACTTCCAAACTGAGTGTACACGGTCGTACGAACCGGCAAAGTCAAAAGTAGAAGATGTTGAATCACTCTGCGGAGGTGCGCAGGCCACGGCCAGCATAATCATTCCTGCCGCAAAAGCAATTTGCAATGCAGGCCTCCGCAGACGTGATTTTGCTGAATGTGATCCGTTTCTTTCCATTAAAAATCTTTGATACCACATCAAACTTGCTGATACTAAAATCAGTATTGCCAACAAAAGCGTAATCCGTGAAGATTGTCCAAACTCATTTGCTGCAATTTCAAATTCATAATTTGAAATTTGCATACCGGAAGGAGGCCCGTTTCCTCCGGAATTTTCGAGGAATCCCAAAGTGTTGGATTCATCTTCTGAAGTTTGATCAAAATTTGCAGCCTGTGTAATTTCTTCAACCGTAATCTTTTTTACGGTGCCTACTAAATTCCACTCGGAAGTCATGCTGCTTAATTGCGCTAACGCGGAATATCCACCATAATTTGCGATTTCGAAATTTGTGGGATTGACCGGCGAATTCAACTCCACCCAAAAACCTTCTCCGGATTCAATGCTTGAAACTAGTTCCGTATAGCCTTTGTCAGTGTAAACAGTCTTGTTGTCACTGCTTGTGTAAAATTGCCAAGCGCCACTTCGGTGTACCCAAACCGCTTTGTAGGCACTAAATTGACTTTCAAAACTGGCTGGGGCAATTGTGGTATAAGCCGGAAGTGAAACCAGATTTCGCGAACCGCTCATTGTCACAGAAGCAGGTGTGCTACTTACAGGTAAAGTGCCACTCAAAGCACCTTGTAGTGAGTTACCAATTCGATATTCCGCCGATCCGGAAGACAAGCTTACATTAGTCGTGTTGTCGTAAGCATTTTCCAGCACAAGAGTTGCGCCCGAAGAAGCAGACTGGACATAAACAGGTTTACCTGATATTGTGTCAACCCCGATCCACTGACCGGTAGTCGTAAATTCCGAAGTTACCCCTCCACGTTGAGAAGTCCGGGATGAAGAACTTATATTTGAGATATTTCGCGAACTTCCGGAAGTAGTCAAAGGAATAGTAACGACCATCTTACCTGGTTTCTGACTGACGGTTCCGCCTGCACCAACTTCTGGAAGAATCTGCTTCGCGTCCGTGGAAACCGTAGTGATTGTTGGAGTCATCAAGCCTTCGCTGTTTACAGTTACACTGCTGGACATACTGGTGCTTGGTGCAAAAGTAGATGTTATCGTGCGATTTTTGCTGAGCGTAATCGTTGATCCGGTAGCTGCCCCCAGAGTACTGTCTAAAACACCCGTACCCTGCACCTGAATAGTAGTATTAGTGCTGCTGGTAGTACTGATGACTGTACGACTCACACCATCAGTTCCTGTTTCCGAAGATGAAGTACTGACCACTTTCCCGCTCTTGACCTGCAGATCCATGCCGGTTGAGGAACTGAATGTGGTTTTGAGGGTAAGGGTTTCATAACTGGTCGATGAGGTTCCATCATTTGCAAGACTGGCGGTAAGTGTTCCACCTGTAACTGCCATGCTGGCGGTCACGCCGCTGCTGGTATCGATAGCTACTGTCAGACCTGAGTCTGTTTTTAAAGTGGATTTGCTGCTTGCTGAACTGCCATCAGCATTTGTTGTCCTTCCGGTACCACCACTAAAAGTAATTTCAGTGGTGGTGGAACCGTCCCCACTGATTGTACTGACCACTTGGGTTGTTATGCCACTGGAAGAGTCAGTTGAAGCAGGCATAGTAATAATAGCAGTGCCATCACTTCCGATATTCACTTCTGAACCCTCGGGTGCATTTACATTTGCAGAAGAGCTCCCAGAATTGTTTTCAGAAGCAAAACTAACTGTCATTTTTCCATCTGCATTAATTTTAGATGAAATACTAAATGCCATTTTTCCATCTGCATTAATTTTAGCTGTTTCGGACGTGGCGACTGCATACACCCTGTAGCAACTTACAGAACCATCCGGGTGACCGTTGTACTCTGATTCAAGAGGGCATATTATTGTGGATATAAAACCATCTTCGTTTTCAAATGAAGCTTCTACGGTTCCATCACTCATCATGCGTGTTTCAGTTTTAGTTTTTCCTGAAGAGGATCTTACAGTTTTGGAGCAATCAACATTAGAAGTTTCTACATCTAATTCCATATCTATTGCATATATGGGCTTGTTCCTCCTTCAACACATGCAACTGCAGGAATCTCCATGACGGGCACAATTGTAACTGAAGTTGCGCCATAGGCAGCGGTCCTTTCATCATCTATTACCTCAAGTCCAAATAATA
>JAESQU010000183.1 GCA_016764995.1 SAR324 cluster bacterium
CCTAAAATCCCTCTTAAATCTTTTGGAATGATACAATGGAAGTAATAATATTGGTAGGGTTTAGTGCCTCGTGCCAAGTAGTTTCGGTTTCTCATTGTGCCTCTGGATTATTGGGTTAATCCACACACAAAGTGTTACCAAAAGTGTTACCAAATATAGGGGGTATTGACTATTACTTATCTATTATCGGTATTTTGAAGTAGGTTTTAATAAGGTAAGAATAATAACATAATCAACTACTTAGATACGCATTTGATTATTTTGTCAGGGAATCGGGTGTGCCGTAGGGGAGACTCGAACTCCCACGTCCAAAGAACACTAGACCCTGAACCTAGCGCGTCTACCAATTCCGCCACTACGGCCTCACTCACGAATTATTTATGCTATCGTACTGCTCAAAAACTCGCAACTATTTTGTGCAATCATTTAAACTTGAGCCTGCTTTGGTCAAGATATAAACTGAATATGACTGTCTGGTAAAAAGTTTGAAATTCACACAACACCTAAATCAGCAAAAAGGGAATCAAAATTAAATTCTGAGGCTAATCAGGTGCGGGGGTCATTTCGTCCGTTGTGATAAATCTTTATGATATTAGTGTGATCGTTGATCCAAGATTTCTCGCTTAGCTCGAAATGACACTGTTTCAGGACAGCGTACGACAGCATCAAATATTAACAAAATTTTCAAATAGAAACAGATTCATTTTCAAAAGAATTCCATGGATAATTTTATACAGGTCACTTCCACAAAATTAAAAGAATGGGGCGCTCTTTTTCAAAGTCAGCGTAAAATTCAACTAGGGGCGCTTGCAGTCTACTTACTGTTCTGGCTCTTTTCTTCGGGAAGCCTTTCTACAACAATATGGGTTGGAATTGGAGTTGGATTAGGCTGGATGCTTGGAAGAGGCGGCGGGCAAAATATATAATATGCAGAAATCCATTTTAATCACAGGCGCCAGCACAGGAATAGGGCGCGCGCTGGCTTTTGAATTTTCACCCCGGGGTTACGCGCTTGGTTTATGCGCCAGACGCATGGAGTTGCTGGAGTCACTGCGAGACGAGTTGGGCGGAGAAACCCAAGTCGCAATTGCCAGACTTGATGTCGCGGAATTGGAAAGCGTTCCGGAAGTTTTACACAAACTGGCAGACGAACTAGGCGGAGTACAGATTGTGATTGCAAACGCAGGTGTTGGAGAAAGAAGCTATCCGGGAGAAGGCACATTTCATCTGGACCGTAAAGTCATCGAAATAAACGTACTCGGCGCAATGGCCACCATAGACGCAGGTGCGGAAATTTTGAAAAAAGAGGGGGGAGGACAAATTGTCGGTATTTCGTCAGTCGCCGGTTTCCGCGGACTTTCTTCCACTCCGGCATATTCTGCTTCCAAAGCGGCGCTTTCTACATACATGGAAGGCATCCGGAATCATCTAAAAAAACATGAAATCGCAGTCACCGTCCTCAATCCCGGATTCATAGATACGCAAATCAATACCCATCGAAGATCAAGACCTTTCCTGATTTCAGCGGAAAAGGGAGCGCGCTTAATGGCAGATATGATCAAAAAAAAGTTTGGTCCTCCACCGTTCCGGTTTTGCCTTGGGCTCTGATTACCGAATTAATGCGCATAGTTCCGGAACGTCTATGGAGCAAAATGAATGTCTAAACTTTTTTGCTCTTTAAAACAAATCTGCACTCATCAGCATTCCCAAAGCAGAAACCAAAGGAATTCCCAATCCCTTTATATTCAAGCTGATGCAATCTCAAAACCTGCATTTTCAACCGCGTCCTGCAGTTGTTCCGCAGAAATTATTTCGGAATCATATTCAAGTAAAGCTTGATTATCGGCAAAAGAAACCTCTGCGGACTGTACACCTGTTTTTCCGGAAAGTACTTTTTGCAGTCTGGCTGAACAACCGTCGCAATGCATTCCTGAAATCCTCCATTTTAATTTTTCCATATTATTTTTCTTTAGATTATCTGACTTAATAAAATGCTTTTGTTAAACAAACACATCACTTTTGATAAACTAATTGAACCTTTCTCAAGTTTATGATTGTCGTTTGACGATGTTATATGATAGCACATACTGAAGTAAAATAAATAATCTTGAGATAGATATGATACCCTCATAATAAGTCCCAATGGTACACTTGTTAATCATTCACGCGAAAACTGGAATCCATTCCTCGATCATGCCGAGGACAAGCATTTCAGACACTTACAAGTTTCTGGATTCCCGCTTTCGCGGGAATGACAACTTCTAACGAGTTTGTAATTTGCCACCAATAAAAGGAGAAATAATGATTGAAGAACTTATCAAAAACATTCCAAAAGCAGAATTACATTTACACATCGAAGGCTCACTGGAACCGGAATTGATGATTAAGTTAGCAGAGCGAAATAAAATTGAACTGCCTTTTGCATCAGTTGAGGAAGTTCGTGCGGCGTATGAATTCAGTGATTTGCAATCTTTTTTGGATATTTATTACGCCGGTGCAGGTGTACTTTTGCAGGAACAGGATTTTTTTGATTTGACCTGGGCTTATCTCGAAAGGGTGCATCGTGAAAATGTGCGGCACGTAGAAATCTTTTTTGATCCGCAAACGCACACGGATCGAGGCGTTCCTTTCCAAATTGTGATCACTGGAATCCACAAAGCACTGGTTGAAGCAGAAGAAAAATTCGGCATGACTTCGTTTTTGATTCTCTGTTTTTTACGTCACCTGAGTGAAGAGGCGGCAATGGCGACTTTGCAGGAAGCACTGCCTTTCAGAGGTTGGATTGAAGGAGTTGGACTTGATTCCGCGGAAGTTGGTTTTCCTCCGGAAATTTTTGAACGTGTTTTTGCAAAGGCCACTGAGGAAGGTTTTCGAAAGGTCGCGCATGCCGGAGAGGAAGGTCCTCCGGAATATATTTGGCAAGCTTTGGATTTGCTCGGAGTTTCCCGAATTGACCACGGGGTGCGCTGCATGGAAGACGAAAAACTGGTGGTTCGTCTCGCAAAAGAGAAAACGCCCCTTACCGTCTGTCCGCTTTCAAATACCAAATTGCGAGTTTTCAACAAAATGGAAGATCACAACCTCAAAGAAATGCTGGATGCCGGACTTTGCGTAACCATCAATTCCGATGATCCCGCATATTTTGGCGGCTACATGAATGATAATTTTCTGGCCACACAAAAGGGCTTAAAGCTAAGTCAGAAAGATGTGGTAGAAATTGCCAAAAACGGCTTCCGCGCAAGTTTTCTGCCCCAAGATTCCATCGACGAGCATTTGAGGAGTGTCGATGATTTTGTGGCAAAACACAGCGATTAACATGAAAGACGGGAAGGCCTGTCCGCCTTCAGGATTTAAGTTGGGCGTTTGAGGATCAGCAGATTGCCGGCAAGAATCAGCAATATACCTATTCCCGCATAAGCCGTCCATTGGTAACCCTCGAAAATTGTTGAAATTCCCAGTGCAACTAAAGGAAAAATCAAGGTTGCATAGGCGGCACGTTCCACCCCAACTCGGCCTAGTAATGTGAGGTAAGACCAAAAGGCAATGATGGAAGCAAAAACAGAGAGGAACGCCAGCGAACTGACGTATGGTAGAGTTAGTTCAAAAGTAAATTCTCGTCCGGTGGCCCATGACAAGCCGAGCATCAGCAGTGCTCCGTAGGTCATGCCGAAAGTATTAGCCTGTACAACCGGAATGCCTGCGCGTTGATTTCTGGCGGAAGCAATATTTCCTATCGAAGCCAGAAATGTCGCCAGCACAGCCAATGCCGCAGCAAATAAATTTTCGCTTCCGGATTCAAAATCGGATACTTCCGGCCAGAAAACGAGCATTATTCCCAACAGTCCAAAAAATGCTCCTGCAATTACACGAATTTCCAAACGGTTTTTCAAAAAAATTGCACCGTTCAGCAAATTCATCACAACAATGGTGCTGAAAATAACTGCCGCCAAACCGCTGGTTAGTGTGAGTTCTGAGACGTAGAACAGCCAATAATTGAGGGCAAAAAGACTTGCACCCTGCAGAAACATGAATGCGTGGTCACGCAAACTGAAATGCATTAAACGTCGGGATAAACGGCAATAGAGCCAGGAAATTCCGGAAGCAAGCAGGAAACGATAAGCCACAGAGACCATCGGATCAACGGAGCCAAGTTGGTACTTAATGGCCAGCCAGCTTGAACCCCAAATCAGCACGGTCACAACATAAAGCAGTACGTTTTGGGACGTACTTGACAAATGATTCAAATCCGGACTCCACCGTCGATTTCCAAAACACGTCCGCTGTAGTACTCATTTTTGAGGATGAAAAGCGCGCCGTCTGACATTTCGCTCGGTTCCGCAAAACGACGAAGCGGAATGCTTTTGGTGAATTTTTCCTTGATATCATCACGCAGAGAAACGACCATTTCTGTGGCAGTAAATCCCGGTGCAATTGCCGCGACCCGGATTCCGTGCTGTGCCAGTTCCTGCGCCCAAAGCACTGTCATCGCGCAGACACCGGCTTTTGCTGCGGAATAATTACTTTGGCCAAAATTTCCGGAACGAGCGACGCTGGCAATATTGATAATCACTCCAGGTTTTTTCTGTTCCACAAATTGCGCCGCGGCTTCACGGGCGCAAAGGAAAACTCCGGTGAGATTTGTGTCAATCACTGCCTGCCACTTGGACATGGAGAATTTTTGGACTTTGCCTTCCTTAACTTTTACGAGGAGTCCGTCCCGCAAAATTCCGGCGTTATTGATAGTGGCGTCCAGTGTACCAAAATCGCTGACAACCTGAGAATAAACCGCCTCAACTTCTGCTTCCTGTGTTACGTTTAATTCGTAGCCTCGTGCCTCAATCCCTTTGTCTTCGCACTCCTGACGGGTATTTTCCAGAGTTTCCGGATTCATATCCGAAAGTGCGACTTTCATTCCGTTTTCTGCGCAAGCCAGAGCGAACTGACGACCTAATCCCTGAGCGGCGCCGGTTACAATGACTACTTTATCTTTGAGTTCCATTTGATTTTTTATTTGAGATTATTGATTTTCCATGCCAGCCATTACATGAAAATTTTCTTGCAGAAATATAATTGATGATTTCGGAAGGCTTTTTCTGGCTGGCGGAGGGAGAGGGATTCGAACCCCCGAAGACCTTGCAGCCTTAACGGATTTCAAGTCCGTCGGTTTCAACCACTCACCCATCCCTCCGTAACATCATATTATCAGGA
>JAESQU010000184.1 GCA_016764995.1 SAR324 cluster bacterium
CATGGCATAACCAAAACCATGCTCAATCAGGAATGGAGTATGAGCATCGAGCAGGCCATAGAATCCGAAGCTCAAGCCCAGGCGATTTGTATGCAGACACAGGATTTTGTCAGGGCGTATGAGGCATTTGTCAAAAAAGAAAAACCTGTATTTAAAGGAAACTGATGTCAGACCGGAGCTTTCTTAATTGGCCTTTTTTTGAAGATAAGCACCGGGCATTAGCGTTTGAGTTGGAAGACTGGGCAAAAACTGAGTTAGCCGACTATGCGACTACTCCGGCAAACGTTGATCTTGCCTGCAGGGAATTGGTGCTTAAGTTAGCAGATGGCGGCTGGCTGGATTATTGTGTAGAAAAAAAATATGGAGGAAAAAATCCAAGTCTGGACGTACGATCTCTGTGTCTGATTCGTGAAACTCTGGCTCGTTTTTCCGGACTTGCCGATTTCGTATTTGCCATGCAGGGACTCGGTAGCGGAACTATCTCACTCTTTGGTTCAAAAGAAATGCGGGAGAAATATCTTCCGGATGTACGTAGCGGAAAGAAAATTGCTGCTTTTGCGCTCACTGAGCCAGATGCTGGCTCTGATGCGGCCGCCTTAACTATGACGGCGGAAAAGGATGATGATTCGTTTGTGCTGAATGGAGAAAAAACCCTGATTTCAAACGGAGGCATTGCCGATTATTATACGGTTTTTGCCAAAACAGGAGAAGCTCCTGGTACACGTGGAATCAGTGCGTTTGTGGTTGATGCCGAGACTGCCGGACTCGAAATCATTGAACGTATCGAAGTTATGGCGCCACATCCCTTGGCCAGAATACGATTTAACAAATGTCGAATTCCTATAAATCAACAAATTGGAAATGGCGGAGAAGGCTTCAAAATGGCAATGGAAACCCTCGATATTTTTCGTTCAACTGTGGGCGCGGCTGCCTTGGGGTTTGCACGTCATGCTATGGATGAGGCACTGGAGCGCGTTGAGAGCCGAAAAATGTTTGGCGCTCCCATGAGCAAACTTCAGTTAATTCAGGCCAAACTGGGTGAAATGTCATTGGATATTGACGCTAGTTCACTCCTCATTTACCGTGCTGCCTGGACAAAAGACAATGGTGCAGAAAGAATTACCAGGGAAGCGGCCATGGCCAAACTATTTGCAACAGAAGCGGCACAACGTGTCATAGATGAAGCCGTACAAATATTCGGAGGTTCCGGTGTTGTTTCCGGATTTGCGGTTGAACGACTCTATCGGGAAATACGCGCACTCAGAATCTATGAAGGTGCATCTGAAGTACAAAAACTTATCATTGCCTCACAAACCTTAAAGGAAAATAAATAAATAATTCCACCATAATTTCTGTTTTTATGCCTTCCGAAATTGCCTCTCAGAATGAAGAGCTAACACTCCATTGTCCGTCCTGCGGAGAAGAAAAATTCGGAATTGTTCCAATGGCAGGAAAAAACGGAGAACGTTTTGTAAAAATTCACTGTCACAATTGTGGGGAACATTTGCTTTTTCAGGCACCGGAAATTCAGGAAATATTATCTCAACCTGGAATAACTCAGGAAAATTGGGAAACAGAACAAATAAGAAGTCTACAACTCGAATGGGAAGAATGGCTAAAGTGGAAGCAGAGGCACCTGAATAAGCCGGAGTCCAGCAAGCCTTTACTCACTAAATATGCTCAATGGCTGTTAGCAATTCTACTCGTCGGCAGCGTCATGTTTTTTGTTCTTGACCGCTGGCATCTGCTTGATCCTCTTGTCGAAAATCCGGAGTCGAGACAACAGCAAATAATGGAATACTCAGAAAGGCTTTTGGAAGTTCCATGTTTTCCGTCCATCTTGAAAGTCAAAATCCGCACAGTACCAATTCGTTACACAAGAGAACGTCCTGTGCATAAGAACTGGATTCAATACGGAGAAGCCGGTGTTTACTGGGGCGAAGAGCAAATCAAAATTCACCGCTCAAATTTCTGGTTTTTTGGCCAACCAAAAGAATCACAATTAGTTAATACACTTGTTCATGAACTTCGCCACCGTGCAAATCCGGATTTGGGACACAATCCTAAATTTATGGAACTGGTGGAAAAAGACACTGTGTGTGCTCTCAAACATTTGTAAGACTGCTCAATAAACAGGTAAACAAGAGTATCTTTAATTTATATTGACAGCCTAAAAAGTATAAGCTATTGTTATTGGCCTTTAGCTAATTTTCCGGATCGTCTGGGAAATATTAAGGAATTGTTTTTAACATAATAAAAGGAGTAAAAATGAGATTAGGTATTTTGGGAACGTTGTCACTTGCGTTAATGCTGATAAGTCAGGTTGCTTTGGCAGAAACAGTAAGAATCGGATTTGTAACTACGCTCACAGGGGGAGCAGGAGCAATTGGAAATGATATGAGAGATGCCGTTGAATTGGCACTCGATCATTTGGGACGCAAAATGGGCGACTCAGATGTTAAAATGTTTTATGAAGACGACACTTTCAAACCTGCTGTCGGTAAACAGAAAACCGAAAAATTGGTCAAGAAAGACAAAGTCCATTTTGTCACCGGCTACATTTGGAGTCATGTCCTGATGGCATCAAGAAATTCCGCTGTCGGTAAAGGACCTTTCATGATTACCTCAAATGCCGGACCAGGGGCGGTTGCGGGTAAACTCTGTCATGAAGATTTTTTCTCAACTTCCTGGCAAAATGACCAAACCACGATGGCCATGGGGGAAGTTTTAAACCAACTTGGGATTAAGAATCTCTACATTATGGCGCCAAACTATTCGGCAGGTAAAAGCATGGTAATAGGTGTATCACGTACTTTTAAAGGAAAAATCATTGGAAAAGATATGACCAAATTTCCAGCACAGTTGGATTTTTCCGCAGAACTGGCCAAAATCCGTGCGGCAAAACCTGATGCGGTCTTTGTCTTCTATCCTGGAAAACATGGTTTGCAGTTTTTCAAGCAGTATTCCCAAGCAGGTTTGAAAGATGAGATTCCTTTATATTCCGCCTTTACAGTTGATTCATTAAGTCTTCCTCGTTTGAAAGATTTAGCTCTCGGAAGTTTGATGACACAGTTCTGGGCACCGGATTTGGACAATGCGGCTAATAAACGTTTCGTTGCTGATTATCGCAAAAAGACCGGACGCTATCCAACATTTTACGCCGCACAGTCTTATGACACAATTATGCTGATAAACAGCGCGGTAACAGCTGTTGGTGGAGATTTGTCCAATAAAGACGGAATGCGGAATGCCATGCGTAAAGCAAATTTTCCTTCAATACGCGGTCCTTTCAAATATGGTAACAACCATTTTCCTATTCAAAATTTCTATCTGCGTAAAGTTGTAAAAGATGCAGAGGGGAATTACACAACCAGTATTGTGAAAACAGTTTATACCAACCATCAAGATCCTTACGCAAAAGATTGTAAGATGTCCTGGTAACATTCCTTGTTTTGGAGGGACTGCGTGTCCCTCCATTTCTTTATCCTTCCATCCTTCTATGAAAACCTGAATAATCCGGAATTTCCTAAAATCGTTAGTAAGTTATACCAATTAACAAAGGGCTTTTAATTCTCTGACTTTTCTGTGAAACTTTAGGATAACATCAGTAAATGCGGATTATAACAGAGCCGTAATTAAATCAAAATATTCTCATTTTAACAAAATAGGTTCATGTGAACTGGATCCTGCTTTTGGAGCAAACCCTTAACGGCTTTCAATTTGGAATTTTATTGTTTCTTCTGGCTGCGGGATTGACGCTGATTTTTGGCATTATGGATTTGATCAATCTTGCTCACGGATCACTTTACATGATGGGTGCATACTTTGCGGCAACTTTCACAGAATGGACAGATTCATTCCTGCTCGGAGCATTACTTGCTCTTCCCGCGTGTATGTTATTTGGTGTAATCCTGGAGAGGATCGCACTTAAAACACTCTATACACGCAGTCACCTAGACCAAGTCCTGGCGACCTTTGGCCTCATTCTATTTTTCAATGAATTTGTGAGATTGATCTGGGGACCAATCGGACTCGACATTCCTCTTCCAGAATTGCTCAGCGGTAGTGTTGAACTTTTCTTTGGCATTCGCTATCCCGCTTTTAGACTGGTGATTATCGCAGTCGGAATCCTGGTTGCGTTTTTACTTTACTTACTGGTTTCAAAAACAAGAATTGGGATGTTGATCCGCGCGGGAGCCAGCAATCGTCAAATGGTAAGCGCGCTTGGAGTAAACATCAATCTACTTTATACAATTGTCTTTGGACTCGGGGCGGCACTGGCAGGATTAGCAGGTATGATGGCTGCCCCGATTATGACTGTAGAAATTGGAATGGGCGAAGGAATTTTAATAATTACTTTTGTGGTGATTGTTATTGGTGGGGTTGGCTCCATCAAAGGTGCATTTGTGGCAGCTCTGATAGTGGGTTTTATAGATACAGTCGGACGTTCATTCCTTCCAGATATTTTAGGTCTTTTTGTTTCAAACGATGTCGCCGACACTGCTGCACCAGCCATTTCATCCATGCTCATTTATATTCTAATGGCTCTCATTCTTGCAATTAAGCCACAAGGTCTTTTCCCACCAAAAGGAACATAGATGAATTTGTCTCCGAGAATTTTCATTATCACAGTATTGATGATCTGCTTAGGCGCCGTGCCTTTAATTGCTGACGGAATTGATGAGCCGTTCTACACCGTCTTATTTTCACGTATGTTGATTCTTTCAATTGGCGCAGTCAGTCTTAATCTGATTTTAGGATTTGGTGGAATGGTAAGTTTTGGCCATGCGGTTTACTTGGGAATTGGATCATATGTAGTCGGAATCGGCACATTTCACGCAGTTGAAGATGGCGTGGATTGGATGGCTAACGGTTTTATTCACATGGCCATTGCAGTAGCTGTTTCCGCCTTGGCAGGACTGATTATCGGTGCTATTTCACTGCGGACACGCGGGGTTTATTTCATCATGATTACGCTCGCATTTGCTCAAATGTTTTATTTTGTTGCAGTCGGAAACGAAAAGTACGGTGGTGATGATGGACTGAGCCTTTATATGCGTAGCGACTTTGCGGGTTTGATCGATTTATCAATAGATAATTCACTCTATTATCTCAATTTTGCCTTTTTGCTCCTAAGTTTGTATCTTTGCCATCGTTTAACAAACTCCCGTTTTGGCATGACATTACGTGGTACAAAATCGAATGAACAAAGAATGGAATCCATTGGCTTTCCCGTTTTTCGCTACCGCCTGGTAGCTTTCGTGATTGCAGGAGCAATTTGCGGATTAGCCGGAGTGTTATCGGCAAACCAAACTGATTTCGTCAGTCCTGCCGTTATGCATTGGACGCGATCCGGAGATTTAATAATCATGGTAGTTTTGGGTGGATTGGGCACACTTTTCGGCCCGGTAATCGGCGCAGTCGCTTTTCTTTTATTGGAAGAATTTCTTTCCGGAATTACAGAATATTGGCAATTATTTTTTGGTCCAATGCTGGTTCTGGTTGTCATTTTCGCACGCGGTGGTATAGACGGAATGCTTGTCGGCTTAGACCGCTGGTGGCAAAACTATTTTCTGAAAAAGAAAGCAGAGGAAAACTGAAATGCTAAAAGTAAATTCTCTGGTAAAATCTTTTGGCGGCCTACTGGCCATTGACAAGCTCTCATTTCAGGTAGAGACAGGTCAATTGCACGCTGTTATCGGTCCAAATGGCGCAGGTAAAACCACTCTGATTAGTCAAATCTCCGGAGAATTAAAACCGGATTCCGGAACAATTTTCTTTGATGGAAACGATATTTCGGAAACCCCCATTCATCTTCGCTCTGAACTCGGCTTGGCGCGCTCCTTTCAGATTACAAATATCTTTCTCGAAATGACAACTTGGGATAATGTCGCACTGGCGGTGCAAGCTCAAACCGGACATTCATTTCACTTTTGGAAAGACGCTCGTAAGGAGCCTAACTTGCGAGAACCGGCTTTGGAGTTTTTAAAGCAAGTTGGGCTGGAAGAACGTAACAACATTCTGGCAGGACAACTTTCTCATGGTGAACAACGACAATTAGAAATCGCGATGGCTCTGGCTACACGTCCAAAAATGCTGCTACTGGATGAGCCAATGGCCGGAATGGGACCTGAAGAATCAAACGCTATGGTAAAAATTCTGCTGGGATTAAAACGAAAATTGACAATTCTGTTGATTGAACATGATATGGATGTTGTCTTTACACTTGCAGACATGATTACAGTTTTGGTTTATGGACGAGGAATTGCGACTGACTCTCCTGATGCAATCCGTAACAATCCGGAAGTTCAGGCCGCCTATCTTGGTGAGGAGGAAGACCGTGCTTGAACTTAAAAACGTGGAATCTTTTTACAGCCAGAGTCAAGTCCTGTTTGGTATTGATCTTCAGGTAAATGACGGTGAGGTGGTAACTTTGCTGGGGCGCAACGGTATGGGGAAAACCACCACAATCCATTCTATTATGGGGCTGGTAAGAGCACGTTCAGGCGAAATAAATTTTGAAGGCAATCAAGTCCGTGAATGGCCTTCACACCTTGTCGCGCAGGCTGGAATTGGTTTAGTTCCGGAAGGCCGACAGATTTTTCCTAATTTGAATGTAATCGAGAACTTGGTGGCAACAGCATCAAACCGCTTAAAAAACAAAAATCCCTGGACTTTGGATCGTGTTTTTGAGCTCTTTCCACGGTTGCCGGACCGTGCACAAAATATGGGTAATCAGCTTTCCGGAGGAGAGCAGCAAATGCTGGCCATTGGACGGGCCTTAATGACAAATCCGCGGCTCTTAATTTTGGATGAAGCTACCGAGGGTCTCGCTCCATTGATCAGAATGGAAATTTGGGATTGCTTGAAGGGCTTGAAATCTTCCGGACAGTCGATTCTTGTTGTAGACAAAAACATTGAAGCTCTAACCCGCTTCGCGGACCGGCATTACATAATTGAAAAAGGACGGGTTGTCTGGACAGGTGACTCAACTTTACTCAGCAGCAGTAAAGAAGTCCAACATCGTTTTCTGGGAATTTAGCAAAACTATTTTAATCACTTTGGCTGGAACTTACTTGTGCCAGCCTTCAGTTTAGCTTTGCAGCAGTTGTAAAACGTTTTGAGGAAGTTGATTCGCTTGAGCCTGCATGGACTGGCTGGCAGAGAGTAAAATTTGACTACCTGTCAATTTTGACATCTCCGCCGCCATATCTGTATCACGAATTGTTGACTCGCCCTGGGTAATGTTTTCATCTGCGATTCTTAATGAATTAAGATTACTTTCGACAACGTTTTTCTGGAACGCGCCAATTGCTGCCCGATAAGTTGATATTTCGTCGATTGCTTTATTTATGAGTCTTCCTGAATCATTTGCACCCTGCTTACTGGTCAAATCAATATCAAACAAACTCCGATAATCGCTTTCATTTTCTACTCCCTGACCCAAATTGCTTGTACGAATACTCTTAAATGAAAAACCGCTTTCCATCCCGGGTTCAGGTCCAAGACTCACAGTTTTAGTCTGTTGAGACAAGTGGACAAAACCTTCTATGATCGGATTATTCGGGGAGCCGACAATTTCTGCCTGAGACTCTTCCACAAATTCCTTGCCGATGACCTCGCCCTGTTCATTTTTTACAGGAACCTCCTTCAATCCAATTGTACGATCATACTGGATCGTAATTCCCTTTGCAGCAGAGGCGCCTTTGATTGCAGTTAGAAACTGGCCATTTCCTCTTGCGACTGTTCCGCCAATTCTACCTGCCACATCCAAACCTGGTTCTGATGATTCCGCGACATTCGCCTTAGTTGTCAACAAACCAGGAATGTTTGAGGTGACCGAAAAACTGGAGTCTTCACCAAAATTCTTGTGCCGAATGTAAAAGGTTTTTTCTGGTGTTTCAAATGCTTCTAAAGCTAAACCACTTTCTGCAATTCCTTCTTTGATACTATGCATAACAATTCCACGAATATCTGCGGATGCCTGCTCTGCGGGAAATCGTACAGGGTCTTGCCTATGATTTGCTAAAAGCTCTTCAATATTTTCCTTCTCATTTCCTAGTCTGGTGTCAATTTCAACGTTACGTCCACCTTCACTTAACAAGATGGTTACGCCTTCACCAATACTATTTACTGTCAAAGGGACACTTCCATTTTTATAGGATTGTGTCGCAACCTGCACAATTTCAACTTCATAACCTTCGGTTGGAGAATCTTTAGTCCAAGTTTCTGCACTGACGAAACGCACATTATCACCTACTGCGGCTCCATTTGCGCCCATACTTCCATCCAGTAAGCTTTTTCCATTGAACCTTGCTGTTTCTACAATACGATCCAGAGTAGAGATCAAGTTGTCCACTTCCTGTTGATCCGCAGCCAGCATCGAGTCATCGTTGACTGCTTCGTTTGCGGCATGAACTGAAAGTTGCTTCAAATTCAGCAAAATATTACTGAACTCACTTAAAGCACCCTCTGCGGTTTGAAACATGGCAACCGCACTTGCGTTATTACTATGAGCCTGTCTCAATCCTGCAATTTGACCTCTCATACGCTCAGAGGCAATCAACGAAGCAGGGCCGTCTGCGGCGCTATTTATTCTTGTTCCTGAACTCAATTTTTCAATTGAGCTTCTAACTTTATTTAAATTGTTTTCTGAGTGCCGTAATGTATTCAAAGATGTGGCATTACTTCGAATTCTCATTTTATTCTCCCATTATTAGTCATGTGTTAGGCGCTCCCACTTGCAGCTAACTCTTTTTTAACTTGCCGCAGGGTTAAACCCTTGTCTTGCTTTTCGGCTCACTGAAAGAAAACTTTAAGAAAATAATGCTGCCTCTTCAAAATCGTCTGAAGTTACGTAAATGATCTTTCGAAATATCATTAATTTTCATCTAAACTTCTTCAGTCCATCAATGAAAATAATCCTGTAATTTGGACTTACAGAAAATATATTTTTTGGCATCCCGGACTTGATCCGGGATCCAGGTTTCAAATCACGCTGAGCACAAAAATTGGGGCAGTTCCCTTGGATTCCGGGTCTGAACTAAATTTTATCTTCTTTTTAATTTTCAGGAGCAAAACACATTAACGATTTTAATATTTTAGTATTTTGTGTTTACACAACTGGATGTGGATTTATGGTTGGGAGGGGAGAGTTGAAATCTCAAAACCATTCAAAAATGGGCTGTATCACAAACACCGGAATCAATTCAAGCGGGCCAACTGTATGCCGAGGTAGCACATCCCCAGGCAAACTACAGTATTGACGGCAACATTTAGAACTGCGCGCCAGACTGCGCCGCTCAGTAAAAGTTGTACTGATTCGAGGCTGAAAGTAGAAAACGTAGTGAAAGCACCTAAGAATCCGACAGTAATTCCAAGCCGGAGTGCGCCGTTTATTTCCGGACGATCCAGGAAAATTGTCGCCAGCCAACCCAATGCAAGTGAGCCAATTACATTCACTGCCAGTGTTCCGTAAGGCAGAAAATCTCCAAGGCGGAGACCCATTTCTCTGGATAAGATAAATCTTGATACGGAACCAAATCCTCCGCCAAACGCAATTGCCAGGAAAGTTAATTCAGACATTTTTTATGATTAAAATTTTTGTGAAGATTTTTTGCAAGAAATAATTTACTTGGCCAGCCTGATTAGTACAAATGATTATTCTGCAAATTTGGAAAGAAAAACAGTGAGAAGCTTTATTGATAATCAATATAAATCACGTTTCAAGCCAGCTTCTGAATTTTTGTTCAAGAACTTCGAGAGAAGAAGGACCTTCTTTTTCAACAAGAAGTTTTATTTCATCCAGTGCCATTATTCCACTGCGGTAACCTTCCGCATAAAGTTTTATCGAATTTCCGGAATCAGTCAAACTGTATCCTGCGAGTGAAGGTTTTATTATCAAGTCCGCCTGATCACGCTGGTGATGGATCGTGCGGTCAATGGCAATACTGAAAGCATTCAGCAGCACTTCCACCAGCGATTCCGGCTGGCGATAACCTCCGCTGCCCAAATCAACACCAACACAAACTTTTGCTCCCATATCTTTAAGAACTTTCACCGGAACATTTTCGACAATCGCACCATCTACAAGCATCCGTCCATCAACCTGAGCCGGCATAAAAACACCCGGAATGCAGGTGCTGGCCATAATCGCGGTTGCCAGACTTCCGGTTTTAAAAACCACTTTTTCACCAGAGGAAATATCCGCGGCTACAATCGCAAGTGGAATTGACGAATCTTCAATCAACACGTCGCCCAGGTATTTTTCAATGAACTTGCCAATTTCTGTATTTGAAAGCAATCCAAGTTTTGAAAAAGTTAAATTTGTTGCTTTTAACCAGCGTAAATTTCGGGCAATATTTCGAATTTCTTCTGGAGCCATCCCAAATGCATAAAACGATGCTGCCATTGCGCCGGCACTTGTACCACACAAAAAACCGGGGCGCAACCCTTCTTCTTCCAACGCTTTGAGTACACCAAGATGTGCTGTTCCTCGAAACGCACCGCCGCCTAGAGCCAAACCTAGAATGTGTGGTTCTTCTTCCATTATTTTAATTTTCTCTTATGATCTCTTTAATAATGCTGAACATGTAAAAAGTCCAAATGGCATAATCGATTGTCATTCCAGCGAAAGCTGGAATCCATTATTTCAGACACTTACAAGTTCCTGGATTCCAGCTTTCGCTGGAATGACAACTTTTTAATAAACCGTCAAAACTCATTCAACCAGAAATTTTGCTAGTTCCTGTCTTTCGTGTGGTGCATGAATTGGATTTTTGAGCAGCAACACACCAGTGTATGGTGATTCCAAATCCAGGCTTCCTTTGCGTGTATAAAGCGTGGCAATCACCTCTCCTTCCCTAACCGCGTCACCTGCGTCTTTGTGCCAGCACAGAATTCCACCAGCGGGAGAATACCATTTCTTTAGCTGTTTTTCTGTATTCCAGACTCGCGAACCGTCAACTTTAGGAAGCATTCCAAAAAAGCGTCGCAGATAAATCAGGCTTTCTTTAACCCGCTCTCCATGCACACTTCTGCTTGAAGACAGTTCAAAGGTCAGGGCGACTTTTCCACGCTGAAAATTTGTGTCCGAAAAGCTGTCTGATGGAACCTTCCAGGAAAGCAGGTGTGGAATTCCCAATCCTGTAACGTGTTCTTTTTCGGATTCGTGAAAATAAATATGCGGTGTCGTTTCTACTCCGGCAGTGTGCAGATCAAGCACAATATCGGCAGGAGCAGACAAGTCCAGTAAAGTTTTGATCCAGTGTCCTTCCTGACTGGGTTCATCTTTTAAATTTCCAATTCTGTTCCAGTTCCAGCAGTTTTGCTGGTTGGTATGGAGGTTGTTGTAGCCGGTTTGTACGCCCATGATCTGGCTGTCCAGCCCCATTGGATTTGAGAGAGGGACACAAATGAAATTATAAACCAGTTGTTGCGCCTCAATTTCTTTCATGAATTCATGCACAACCGGAATGCCGGTCAGTTCTATGCCGTGAATTCCGGCCTGAAGATAAACAGTTTTGGTGGCGTCCGGATGATGATAACGCCAGACGTCAATCTCAAATGTTGCGTTGCTGGCTGTGCTGTGCAGAGGAATGGTTTCAAGGGAAAATTTTGGCGTCATCTTGAAAATAAACTTAATAAACGTTTGCTGGATTTGTTTGATCGCTCGTTGTGCCAACTTCAACCAAGCCGCCGTCTGTAGTAAAGGCAAAGACGCTCCAGAGGCTTCCGGCACTGCTTGGTGCGTTATAGGTGGTCGTTGTACTATTATAGTAAACTGTAACAGTAGCTCCAGATTTAGATATATTGTCAGGACTAGTAAGGGCCATGTCTGAAAAATCATGCACGCTGTAACTATAGTCCCCGGTCTTGACTTGAGTAATGGAAATAGTCTCAGTCCCGGGAGCAGTCTCATCATCTCTATCCAGTGTTGCATTGTCACTACCATAGACGTAGTAGTCATTTGCAGCAACTCCACCCGCATTTGTCCCATAATATAAGTGAACGGTACCGTTATCATCATTGTTTGGAACTGAGATATGAGAGTCCAAATCAGTTACGTTACTTCCTGTTGGCCAGGACAAAATGATTCGCATGGCGCCACTGGCCAAAGTTGTAGAAATTGAGGAATCCTGACTGCTGACATTTCCACAGGAAACGACGTGAAATGTGCTGTCTGTATAGCCCGATTTGCTGGTCTGAAGAGTGTACCAGCCTCTATCCGCGCTGCTCAGGGAATATGCTCCCGAACCGTCAGTAGTATCTGTACTGACTACTGTCCCACTGGTTGTGTTCAGTCCCCTTCGTATGCTGATTGAAACTCCGGAAACATTTGCACTACTGACCGCGTCAGTGATTGTTCCGGAAATATTACCTGTGCTCGCACAACTGGTTGAAAGCATTTTCAGTTTTGCAACAGTAAGTGTTTGGCCAGCTGTCGCAAGCGTCGCCAACTGAGTTTCATCCACGTATCCGCTGTTGCTGTAGGAGAGGGTGTAGGTTCCGGTTGCAAGTGAGGATTGCGTAAAATCACCGCTGCTGTCAGTAGTTGTGGTGGCCACAGTTGTTCCGGATAATGCATAACTAATAGCGACACCTGACAAGGCACTGCTACCAGAGTAACTGATTACGCTGCCTTTGATGGTTCCTGAGCCTGCAGTAGTGAAACCATTGGTTGTATAGGCACTCGCAAGCGTGTTGCACGAAGTGTCTTTTGCGGAAGTGGTAGACCTGAGTTGATAGGTTGTTGCTGAGCTAAGATTGTCTGCGGGAGTAGAGGTGAACGTCTTGTCACTATTGGAAGCTGTGGGTGCAGCGGACATTTTTATGCAGGTTGTGAAATTATCAGTTGAAAGCTGAAAACTTCCTGAACAAGTTGTGTCGCCTGTATTTGTCGTAAGTGAACTGGTGGTCATTGCTTCGCTGAATGTAAAAGCAACTGAAGTAGTGACAGCGTTTCCGGTGGAATTGTCTGTAGGACTTACGGAAGAAACTGTTGGACTGGTGGAGTCTGTAGTAACAGTACAAGCGGCTCCAAATTTTTCATAATCGCTCTTTAAACCATATTCGCTTCTTTCTGAACAACTGTTCAGTACGAATATCAGTGTAACAAAAATCAGGACAAAAAAAGAATTGAATTTACTTGATGAGATCATACGGCCTTTCCATAAGCTATTTTTTCAGCTGATAATTATTGCATAGTTATATTGAAGTACCCAAGTTTAGACTTTCAATTCAAATGCAGTATTCAAGCCAGTTTTAAGCAGGAGCAGTTACATCCGGAACACTCCATAGCTGGTTTGCGCAGGAGGTGCGTTAAATGAGGCAGAGAGCGCCAAACCCAGCACCATTCTAGTATCAGCAGGATCGATGATTCCATCGTCCCAAAGCCGTGCCGTCGCATAATACGGATGTCCCTGGTGTTCATATTGTTCTAGTATGGGCCGCTTAAATTCTTCCTCTTCACTGGCACTCCATTTTTTTCCTGAAGCCTCAATATTTTCCCGTTTGACGGTTGCCAGAACTGAAGCGGCCTGTTCGCCGCCCATCACGGAAATTCGTGCATTGGGCCATGTCCAGAGCATACGCGGGCTAAAGGCGCGTCCACACATACCGTAATTTCCGGCACCATGCGAACCCCCGATAATCACGGTAAACTTTGGTACTTTCGCGCAGGAAACTGCTGTTACCATTTTTGCTCCGTCCTTGGCAATTCCGCCGTGTTCATACTCTTGGCCAACCATGAATCCGGTGATGTTTTGCAGAAAAATGAGTGGAATTCCACGTTGATTACACAACTCCACAAAATGCGCGCCTTTGAGCGCAGACTCAGAAAACAGGATTCCGTTATTGGCTATGATTCCAACAGGATAACCGTGAATGTGCGCAAATGCCGTCACCAGCGTTGTTCCGTAAAGTGCCTTGAATTCGTGAAATTCGGAAGCGTCAACCAGACGCGCAATCACTTCACGAACATCAAAAAATTGACGATTATCCTGCGGCAGAATTCCGTGCAGTTCCTGTTGCGAATAAAGTGAATCCACGACCGGTTTTGTCTTCACAGGTAATTCTTTTTTTCGATTTAGTCCTGCCACTATTTCTCTGGTAATACTTAAGGCGTGTGCGTCATTTTGCGCAAGATGATCCGTGACTCCGGAAATTTTACTGTGAATTTCTCCACCGCCAAGTTCTTCGGCAGTTACAGATTGTCCGGTTGCGGCTTTCACCAGCGGAGGGCCGCCTAAAAATATTGTTCCCTGTTCCTTGACGATCACATTTTCGTCACTCATCGCAGGCACATACGCACCGCCGGCGGTACAAGATCCCATCACCACTGCAATTTGAGAAATGCCTTTTGCCGATAAATTTGCCTGATTATAGAAAATCCGCCCGAAATGTTCCTTGTCCGGAAAAACCTCATCCTGTCTTGGCAGAAACGCACCGCCGGAATCAACCAGATAAATACATGGCAGATGATTTTCCAGCGCAATTTCCTGTGCCCGTAAATGTTTTTTGACGGTCATTGGATAATATGTTCCGCCTTTGACCGTCGCATCATTCGCCACAATCAGCACCTCTGTTCCGGAAACACGGCCGATCCCAGTAATTATTCCGGCAGCAGGCACATCATCATCGTACAAATTTTGTGCGGCCAAAGGCGAGAATTCTAAAAATGGACTGCCTGGATCAAGTAACAAACGAACCCGATCACGCGACAAAAGTTTTCCGCGCTCCAGATGTTTTTTACGTGCTTTTTCACTTCCGCCCAATGCTGAAATTTCGATTTTCTTTTGAAGATCATCAACCAATTTTCTCATGTTTTCAGCATTGCTCTTAAAGTCAGCAGACTGGAGATCAATTTTTGATTTGAAAGCAGGCATTGA
This sequence comes from SAR324 cluster bacterium, assembly GCA_016764995.1. Classification (GTDB taxonomy): domain Bacteria; phylum SAR324; class SAR324; order SAR324; family NAC60-12; genus Arctic96AD-7. The sequence continues at coordinate 14,889 of JAESQU010000184.1, forward strand.
AAGATTCAGGATTCAGGATTTGGACAGCAAAAGAGTAAACAGTAAAAATGAAATATCTTTGAGATTAGCAGGACTTGCGGGCAATTTCAAACAAATCGCAGAAAACGCAAACTATACTGTTTTTAAATACAAGTCATATTCATGTGCGACAATCCTGCTTAAAAAACGGGATTGCTCACCCAATTTTAAATTTGAAAATAAGCGGCAAAAATCATTGCCAAAATACTGCGGTAAAATTTCTGCCTGCTCAAAACAATTCCGGGCTTGTTCCCACGTGCGTGGAAGTTCGGTGTCTGTCTGCAAATAGGCGTTGCCTTCAATCGGTGCAGGAGGCATTTTTTTCACGCTTAAACCGTGGTGTATCCCCGCAAGTAAAGCCCCCACCAGCAAATACGGATTTGCATCCGCACCAGCCAAGCGATGCTCAATCCGCATGTCCGGACCATCGTTTGCTGGAATCCGGAAAGAAACCGTGCGGTTGTTGTAACCCCAGGATGAATTGATTGGAGCATAAGTTCCACTCCGGTAACGATGAAAGGAATTTGCGTGGGGTGCGAAAATTAACATGCTTTCAGCCAGAGTTGAACGCAAACCCTGTACGGCGTAGCGCAATTCCGGGCTTCCGAAAGCATCTTTTCCCTGAAACAAATTTTTTCCGGAATCGTCCAGCAAACTCACATGAACATGCATTCCGCTTCCTGCTTCCTGCGGATAAGGTTTTGCCATGAAAGTCGCTTCCATTTTATGTTTTCTAGCCACGCTCCGGATGATTCGTTTGAGCAATACAGCGTGATCACAAGCCTGAACGGCATCCGGAACATGGTGCAAATTAATCTCAAATTGTCCGGGTGCAAGTTCGGCAAGCGCGGTATCTGCCGGAACATTTTGACTTTGCGAGGCGGTTGAAATATCGTTCAGAAATGATTCGTAAACATCCAACGTGCTCAAGGAAAATAGTTGCCCTTCGGCTTCAGTTTCACCGGTTTCCGGAGAACGTGCCGGTTGAGGAGGCTGTCCGGAACGTCGTTTTGGTTCCGTGAGATAAAATTCCATTTCCAGCGCAACCACCGGATTAAATCCGGAATCCGCTAATTTCTCACAAACTGTTTTTAAAACTTCGCGTGGATTTCCGTAAAACGGTGAGTCATCTTCTTCAAACATTCTGAGCAGCAATTGTCCACGTTTTTTTTGCCATGGAACCGGTTTCAAGGTTTCCGGAACCGGAAAGCACGGAATATCCTGATCTCCACTTTCAAAACCAAGTCCGGTTTCTTCCATCGTTTCTCCGGTTACATCGAAAGCAAATACTGATTTCGGAAAATAGATTCCTTTCTTAAAAATGCTGCTGAGTTTTTTACGCTGAATTCTTTTTCCACGCAGCACTGCGTTCATGTCCGGAAGAAGAAGGTCAAACTCACTAATATCAGGATATTGTTCGAGAAATATGTTTGCTTCTTCAAATGATTTGTCACTCATTCTGCCAACTCCCTAGATTGAAAATGGTGAAAAAACAGGATTGGAACCACCAAAAGAGTCAACATGATAATCGCCACCGCAGAGGCAACAGGCCAATCACGGTTGCTGAAAAATTCCTGCCAAAGTACTTTGCCGATCATCAACGTTTCGGGTCCTCCCAGCAATTCCGGAATTACAAATTCGCCAACAGATGGAATAAAAACCAGCATCGAACCGGCCACAATTCCATTTTTGGAAAGCGGTAAAGTAACACTCAAAAAAGTTTTCCACGGCGGTGCGCCCAAATCCATTGACGCTTCAACCAATGACGGATCATGCTTAACCAAATTGGTGTAAATCGGCAAAACCATAAAAGGCATGTATGCGTAAACAATACCGATATAAACCGCAAAATTGGTGTTCAGCATTTGTATCGGCTGATCAATGGCGCCGAGCCAAATTAAAAAATTATTCAAATAGCCGTTGTTTTTTAAGATACCCATCCAGGCATAAATCCGGATGAGAAACGAAGTCCACGACGGCAGAACAACGAGCATCAAAAAGATATTACGCCAAGTCGGCTGCGCGCGGGCAATAGCGTAAGCCAATGGATAACTGATGAGCAGACAAAGAACCGTCGCGGTAAAAGCGATTTTAATCGAACTGAGATACGAAACCCAATACAGTTTATCTTCGGTTAAAAAGAGGTAGTTCCCTAATTCAATGGTAATTTTTAAGCTTTGATCAACATAACTCAGCAAATCTGTATAAGGCGGAATTGAAATCGCAGCTGTTGAAAAACTTATTTTGAGGACAATAATGAAGGGAACCAGAAAAAATAACAGCAGCCATATATATGGAACTGCAATCACCAGGGATTTTCCGTTTGGAAGCCAGGACTTTTTTGCTAAATCGAAATTTGCTGACATGCAATCCTCGGTTATTGGGTCAAAACCACCGCACTGTGCGGATGCCAGTTAAGATAAACCGTTTCCTCCCAGGTTGGTTGTCCGGCGCCTCTTTCCAGATTTGAGAGGTGCACGAGCAGGATTTTACCATTTTCCAATTCAACGTGATAAATCGAATGACTTCCCAGATAGGCAATGTCGCGGACTTTTCCGGATGCACAGTTGTATGGAGTATCTAATGGTTCTCGTTGCAGAATTATTTTTTCAGGACGCACCGCTACAGAAACGCTCATTCCCGCTGCTCCGGTAATTCCGTGATCAACAAATATCGGTTTTTTCAGCTCTGCTGTTTCTATCAAGACATGATCTGCTTTATCCTCAATTACTTTGCCTTCAAACAAATTTACGGAGCCAATGAAATTTGCGGTATAACGGCAATTCGGTAATTCATAAATATCATTCGGTGTGCCAACTTGAAGGATTTCTCCTTCGTGCATTATGGCAATGCGGCTGGCCATAGTCATGGCTTCCTCCTGATCATGAGTGACCATCACACAAGTTGCGTTTACACTTTCCAAAATATCAACAACTTCCAACTGCATCTGTTCCCGTAATTTTTTATCGAGTGCAGCCATCGGTTCATCGAGCAATAGAAGCTTGGGACGTTTGGCCAGAATTCGAGCCAGCGCAACTCTTTGACGCTGACCACCGGAAAGTTGATGCGGTTTGCGTTTGGCAAGTTCCGGCATTTCGACTAATTCAAGAATATCCTTTACTCGTTTCCGGATTTCCGCTTTAGAATTTTTCTCCTGTTTCAAACCAAATGCAATGTTTTGCTCAACTGTCATGTGCGGAAAAATTGCATACGATTGAAACATCATATTCACAGGACGTTTGTAGGAAGGTATTGAAGTCACATCTGTGCCGTCAATAAAAATTTTGCCCTGACTTGGAGTCTCGAATCCAGCCAGCATACGGAGCAAAGTGCTTTTTCCACAACCTGATGCGCCAAGTAAACAGAACAATTCGCCCTGCTGAATTGTCAGGTCTGTGCTTCTAACCGTGACAAAATCATCAAATTGTTTGCTGATGCCTTGTATATCGACAAAGGTACTGGCCATGTTTTTATGAAAAAAGGTAGGGACTCTGAAGCCGTGAATCAGGAATCAGCATTCAGCTAAACATGAAACTGAATCCTGAAACCTAAAATCACGAAGAACTTGAGCCTTTTATTGTCCGGTACGAATACGGTTCCAGGAACGCACCTCAAGACGGGTATACTTTGCGGATTTTACAACTCCCGCAAAAAGTCTGCTCTTGACCTCATCGCTGGGATAGATTGCGGGATCCGCGAGAATTTCCGGATCAGTTGTTTTTTTGGAGGCGGGAACAGCGTTTGCGTACCAAACATAATTTGTAATTCCTGACATCACTTCCGGACGCAAAATATAATTTATGTAAGCATGCGCATTTTCCGGATGAGGCGCGCCCGCAGGAATTGCGAGTACATCAAACCAAATTTGTGTTCCTTCCTTCGGAATAATGTATTCTACCGTAAACCCGCTCTCCGCTTCCGCGGCACGATCCCGTGCCTGAAACACATCTCCGGACCAACCCATTGCCACACAGATTTCTCCGTTTGCCAAATCGTTGATGTAGTTCGATGAGTGAAAGTAACGATAGTATTTTCGTACTTTCATCATCTGATTTTCCACTTTTTTGAGCATATCCTTGTCTTCCGCATTTGGATCGCCGCCAAGATAGTTGGCAACAATGTCCAGAACCTCATCTGCAGAATCCAAAATTGTCACACCGCAGTCCTGTAGTTTTGCGACTGTTAGCGGATCAAAAAGCAAATCGAAACTGTTTGGAACAAAACCCAGACGCTCCTTTACTTTTTCCACATTGATGCCAATTCCTGTGGTTCCCCACTGATAAATTGCTCCATACTGATTTCCTGGATCGGCGGCTGTTACTTGTGCCATTAATTCCGGATCAAGATTTTTCAGATTTGGAATTTTACTTTTATCAAGTTTTTGTACCGCACCTGCTTGTATCAAACGCGCGAGGTAAGGTGCAACCGTCGGCACAACAATATCATATCCGGAACTTCCGGCCAGTAACTTTGCCTCCGCAATTTCATTTGAGTCATAAACATCGTAATTAACCTTTATTCCGGTTTCTTTGGTGAAGTTTGCCAAAGTGTTTTCACCAATATAATCTGACCAGTTAAAAATATTGATGAGTTTCTCTTCTGCCTGTACCGAAAACGCCAAGACCATTCCAAGCGCTATGCCAATTAATCCTTTTAGTAATATCCGCATTTTACCTCCAAATCAGCAATTAATGAATTATGTTTTGATTAAAACAATAGTTAAAAAATGTAATGTTAAATCAACTCTTTTGAAAAAACAAACTATATTTTTTGGGTTGTAAAAGATTTTTGTATGAGCGGTGGAATTATTGAAAATCTGTTTCCAAGACGAAAATATCGTGAACTGCTCCACAATTCCACCCTTGCTGAATTTCAAACTCAC
>JAESQU010000185.1 GCA_016764995.1 SAR324 cluster bacterium
ATGTAGGCTGGGTTAGGCAAAAGCCGTAACCCTGCAAATCGTACAAAACCGTTGAAACGTTTCCTGATTTTAAGATGCACATTAACCCCGAATAAATTCGGGGGCTGTTCTCAGCATAAATCCATGAAAAATATACCAAAATGTGTAGGCACCGTAGCTTGGGCAAAGGCCGTAGCCGTGCCCAACAGACATCGAATCGTTGGGTACGTTGCACTTTACCCAACCTACAAATCTACTCACCTCGTTTGTAAGGGCGACCCCGCACCTAAACAGCCTTTGGATTATTCTATATTTTCATTTCCAGGTGGCTGATTTAGGGGCGGGGTCGCCCTTACGCCATTGCGCATTCCATTACAATGCATTTTTCCCTCAAAAACCGTCCGGGGCTGCCTTTCAATTTTCAACTTTCTACTTTCCAACTAAACTAATATTCTTTTGCATAAGGCTGGAAGTGGGTTTAAGAGATTGGACTGTTTACGATTGCGCTAATAAAACAAATTTAGGAAATGCTGGAAACACAAAACGTTGCTATTGTTGGAGCAGGGCTGGCGGGGTCAGAAGCGGCGTGGCAGTTGGCTGAACGGGGACACGCAGTACAACTGTTTGAGATGCGTCCGGTACGCATGACCGCAGCTCACAAAACAGGAGATTGTGCCGAACTGGTTTGTAGCAATTCCTTCAAAAGCCGTGCGGTTGAAAACGCGCATGGTTTGCTCAAAGCAGAAATGGCACTACACAAATCCATGATTTTGAAAACCGGTGAGCGATTTTCTGTACCCGCCGGACAAGCCCTTGCCATTGACAGAGAACCATTTGCTGAAGCAGTGACTGCGCAGTTAAAAGCTCATCCATTGATCAGTTTCTGCAATGAAGAAGTTACGGATGTAGCGGAACTGATTTCTGCTCATTCACACGTTATTTTTGCTACAGGACCACTAACTTCGGATGCCCTCGCGACTTCGCTCCAGGAAATTTTAGGCACTGAATATTTATCATTTTATGACGCGATTGCTCCAGTTGTGACTGCGGAATCTATCAATATGAAACTGGCTTTCCGTGCGTCACGTTACGGAAAAGGTGAGGCGGATTATATAAATTGTCCAATGCATCGCGAGCAATATCAGACTTTTATTGAAGCCGTGCAGCAGGCGGAAAAAGTTGAGCTGCATCAATTTGAGGACACACGACCTTTTGAAGGCTGTCTGCCGATCGAGGTAATGGTGGAGCGCGGTCCGGAAACTTTACGTTTTGGTCCAATGAAACCGGTTGGCCTGGATCATCCGGAAACCGGCGAGCGTTACCATGCAGTTGTTCAACTGCGGCAGGAAAATTCTGTTGGCACACTTTACAATCTGGTGGGTTTCCAGACTAAAATGACGTGGACGGCGCAAAAGGAAGTCTTTGCCTTGATTCCCGGTTTGGAAAATGCAGAATTTGTACGGTTGGGTTCGGTGCATCGCAACACATTTTTAAATGGTCCCGCTCTGTTAAATCCCCAGTTGAGTCTAAAATCACACCCCAATGTTTTTTTTGCAGGACAGATCACCGGCGTTGAAGGATACATGGAATCCACCGCAATGGGAATTCTGGCCGCCAGGCAAATTGCCGCTGGACTCGAGAATCGTGTAGAAAGTCCACCGTCTCCTGACACAATGATGGGCGCATTAATCCGCTACATAACGGAAACAGATCCTAAAATTTTTCAACCGATGAATGCCAATTTTGGACTGCTTAATCCTCCTGAAAAAAAGTTGAGTAAAGCGGAGCGTAAAACATGGTATGCTGAACGAGCTCTGAAAAAAGCCGCGAAATATGCGGAACAAGTTTGATGGCCCCGTAAAAAGTCATAACGACACCAATGTTTGTCATTCCCGCGAAAGCGGGAATCCATTATTTCAGATACTTACAAGTTCCTGGATTCCCGCTTTCGCGGGAATGACAACTAATTACGAATGCATCAAGTTTGATGGTCTGGTAAAAACTATGAAACCTAAATTTTACAATTTCACCATTTTAAAATAAGCTTTCGTAATTTTAAATTAAAGCAACTGAAATGTTTGATAAAATCTTGATCGCCAATCGCGGTGAAATTGCCTGCCGGATAATCCGGACTTGCCGCAGAATGGGAATTAGGACTGTTGCCGTTTATGCAGACGCAGATGCGCGCGCACTGCATGTTCAGCTTGCGGATGAAGCGTGCCGTATCGGAAAATCTCCTCCAGCAGAATCATATTTACGGATTGAAAATTTGCTGGACGCAGCCAAAAAACATGGTGCCCAGGCAATTCATCCGGGTTATGGATTTTTGTCTGAAAATGCGGAATTTGCCAGACGATGTTCCAAAGCCGGAATTGTTTTTATTGGCCCGTCTGTTGATGCAATCGAACAAATGGGCGCCAAAGATCAGGCTAAGCGAGTGATGGAAAACGCTGGTGTTCCGGTTGTTCCCGGATACATAGGCACTGAACAAAGTCCGGAATTCCTCCATACGGAGGCGGAAAAAGTCGGCTATCCTTTAATGATAAAAGCAGTTCTCGGCGGCGGCGGAAAAGGAATGCGGGTGGTGCGTAAGCATGAAGATTTTCCGGAATTGCTGGAATCCGCACGTAACGAAGCCCGGAATGCCTTTGGTGATGATCGGGTTTTGCTGGAAAGTTTCATCAGTGGTCCACGTCATATTGAATTTCAAATATTTGGTGATCAGCACAGAAACGCAATTCACCTTTTTGAACGGGATTGTTCACTTCAGCGCAGGCACCAGAAAATTATTGAAGAATCACCCTCTCCATTTCTGGATGATGAACTGCGTTCAAAAATGGCGGAGGCTGCGGTTGCCGCTGCAAAAGCTGTGAACTACACGGGAGCCGGAACCGTTGAGTTTATTGTTGGCGACGACCGTGGATTTTTCTTCATGGAAATGAACACCCGTTTGCAGGTCGAACATCCGGTTACGGAAATGATAACCGGACTTGATTTGGTTGAGTGGCAATTACAGGTTGCTGCAGGTGAGAAACTGCCCTTAACTCAGGACGAAGTCAGCCGCACCGGTCATGCCATTGAAGCACGAATTTACGCGGAAAATCCGGCAACCGGTTTTTTGCCCAGTATCGGCACTTTGCACCGTTTGGCTTTTCCGGGATTGAAGCAAAATAATAGTTCTGCCAGAGCAAGCATCAGGATCGATACCGGAGTTGAACAGGGCGGCGAAATCAGCATTCACTATGATCCGATGATCGCCAAGTTGATTGTGCACGCGGATTCACGCAA
>JAESQU010000186.1 GCA_016764995.1 SAR324 cluster bacterium
CGGGGCTACCTTCTTAAACTTATTTTTGCCTCGGTACCTCTGTTACTTCAGTCACGCACCGATACCTGCATCCATGAAATAATTCTGGCGTGTGCACATGCGTCCTGCATCTGAAGCGAGAAACAAAGCGATTTGAGCGATATCTTCCGGAAGAATACGATCTGGAAGACATTGCTTTTCAGTCATGAACTTTTCGTATTCCGGAGTCATTATTTCCTTCATCTGCCTAGAAGTCCATACTTGACCGGGAATGATGCAAGTAACACGGATCCGGTCTTTTCCATAGGCTCGGGCTAGACTCTGTGTCAAGCCTTCGATAGCAGCTTTGGAGGATGTGTATCCCGGCATGAATTCCATCGCCATGTGCCAACTGCATGAACCTATGTTGATGATTGCTCCACCGCCGGCCTTTGCCATTGCGGGCTTGACAGCCTGTGCAGAAAAAAAATGGTGACTGAAATTCAAGCGTAATCGTTGTTCCCAGTATTCCGGAGTAACATCTTCCGGTTCATGCCGTTCATCGCTGGCAGCGTTATTGATCAGTACCTTGACTGCTCCAAGCTTGTTTTCTACCTCTGTCACCGCTTTTTTTAAAGCTACAATATCAGTCAGATCACATTTAACAAAAAGCGGTTCCGAACCAGTGGAGGAGAGTTTCCGGACAAGTTCCGTAGAAACTTCCTCCTGAATGTCAAAAAATGCAACTCGACTCCCCTGTCCAACAAAAGCCTCCACGAAAGATGAACCAATTCCGGAACCTCCTCCTGTGATGAGTACCGTTCTATTCTTCAAATCAGAATATTTAGGATAGACGATTGTATTCATTTGGTTATTTTTTGATGCTTTCGTAATTAGCTGTCATTCCCGCGAAAGCGGGAATCCAGGAACTTGTTAAGTGTCTGAAATGCTTGTCCCCGACCTGATCGGGGAATGGATTCCAGCTTTCGCGGGAATGACAAACATGGGTGTCGTTATGACTTTTTCTGGGGCCATTCTTTTTGAATGTTAAAATTTTAGGAAAGTCTAAAAACTGAAAAAAACTTTTTGCTGATCGTGGACACCCCAGTCCGGATCATACTATCCGGATCGGGGTTTTTTCTGGAAGGATGTTTTAGTGGAAGCGGACTGTGGTAAAAGCCTTACCTTTAATTTCAAATTCTTTATAAGAACCTGCAGCTTCTCCACCGCCAACCAACTCTACATTGGTCGCACCGACATAATCAACTGCTCCACCACTTGCGAGGATTCGCAGGGCTTTACCCAATTCACCAGGCATAATTTTTTCACCTGGAGTGTTGGCGACTGCCAGCACATTTGAAGCGAGTGCCGCACGGTCAGTAGAACCACCGGACTGCATGGCGAGTACGAGTAACGCAGCTGCGTCGTAGGCCTCACCAGTGAAAGGACCACCAACTTTGATTCCTGCCGCTTTGGCGAGTACAGCAAATTTATCTGCGCCTTTTGAATCGGTGCCTGGAACTGTTCCGAAAGTGCCGGAAAGATCACCGTCAACGTTTTTCAACAAAGATTCACCAAACATTCCGTCTGCCAGAATAAACTTGTCGAAAGCTCCGGAATCTAGGGAACCCTGGATAATGTGACGTCCACCTTGATCGACATAGCCAAAGACCGCAAGTACTTCAGCACCGGAAGCATCCAGTGCGCCTACTTCTGCGGAGTAATCTGCTTTGCCTTCATCATGCGGAACAATCGCACTCACTTTTCCACCAAGTCCCTTGTATGCGCTAACAAAAGAATCAGACAAGCCTTTTCCATAATCATTGTTGGTGAAGGTGACAGCAACTTCGCTAATTCCACGTTCCATGGTAATTTCTGCCAGCACTTGACCCTGACGTGCGTCAGAAGGAGCAGTACGGAAGAAATAACCGTTATCCGCAATAGTGCTCAAAGCCGGTGAAGTTGCAGAAGGAGAAATCATGGTCACTCCATTTGGAATAGCAACATTATTTGCAATTGCTGTTGTTACTCCGGAACAGTCTGCACCCATGATTGCTACTACTTTATCGGAGGTGATCAGTCTCTCTGCTGCGGCAGTAGCAGCCGCTGCGTCGATGCATGTTGAATCTGCACGGACAACACTGATCTTTTGTCCACCGAGCAGTTGACCTGAATCCGAAGCTTCTTTGAAAGCCAACTCTGCGGCATTTCCCATATCCGGCGTCAGGGATTCGATTGGACCGGTAAAGCCCAAAATGATTCCCATCTTAATCTCAGCTGCGGCATAAGCCGGAATGATCAACGCTCCAACAGTCAGCAGTGCGAGATTTTTGAGGATGTTCTTTTTATTCATACTTCTCCTTATCAAAAAGAAAAATGTGATTTTTGATTGAAGGCAACCGTAGACCATTCTCCAGTTAAACCCTTAAGAAAGAATCAAATTGAGTTATATTTTCAAATTTGACGTCGTTTCAATCAAAACAAAGGTAAGTAAAAATATCATGTTTCCGGAGAATTACAAGCAAATTTGCCAAATTGATGATAAATACATTTAATTTTGAAAATCGGCATTCTGCTAATTTATTGAAATACAGATTCGACTGGGTTAAGATAGCCTTTCCCAGCTATTGCCGAATTGTCAGATACTTGTCTAAAAAGGAAATAATGCCTCATACCTATTCCAGTTATCTTAAAATTGATGAACTGCTGAATCTTCAACAATGCCGCTCCACTGGACCAGAACATGATGAAATGCTCTTCATTCTTATTCATCAAGTTTATGAACTTTGGTTCAAGGAAATTTTGCACGAACTCGATTATCTGACAAAAATGCTACGCAAAAATGAACTTGTACGCGCGCAGCATACTTTAAGTCGGGTGCTGAAAATTTTCAAAACTTTAGTCTCGCAACTGGATGTATTGGAAACAATGACGCCGGCAGAATTTTTGTCTTTCCGTAAATTTTTGGAATCATCAAGTGGTTTTCAGTCTGTACAGTTCAGAGAAATGGAGTTTTTGCTCGGACACAAACGACCGAAAATGATGGAATATCACGAGCAAGGTTCAACAGGACGTGTCCGTTTGGAACGACGTCTCGCAGAACCAAGTTTGTGGGATGCATTTTTGAACTGCCTGTCGCAAAATGGAATTAAGATTCCAGCAAGTATTCTGCAGCGTGATGTGACACAAGCAGATGTTGCTTCTGATGAAGTTCAGTTGCAGTTGATTGAAGTTTATAAAAATGCTCCAATGTTGGCGCATTTGTGTGAATTACTGGTTGATTTTGATGAGGGTTTACAGGAATGGCGTTACCGTCATGTTAAAATGGTGGAGCGAACAATCGGCACAAAACGCGGAACCGGAGATTCGCTCGGTGCAGAGTATTTGAAAAAAACACTTTTTCAACCAATTTTTCCGGACCTTTGGGCAATTCGTGCAGAATTATAAAATGAGGCACTGAGGCAAAAAAGGAAGTTTCAGAGTTTCAAAGTTTCAAAGAGGCATTAAGGCACTAAGGCAAAAAAAGGAAGTTTCAGAGTTTCAAAGTTTCAGAGTGGCAAATGGTAGCCCCGAACTCCGTTTCGGGGAACGCAACAAATGGTAGCCCCGAACTCCGTTTCGGGGAAAGTATAATATTTTCGAAATAACACTTAAGAAAAATGACATTATCAAGCAAAATTCCGACTAAAATTCTTTTTATTTGTATGGGGAATATTTGCCGCTCTCCCAGCGCTGAGGCAGTAATGCAGGCTTTGGTCAAGCAGAAAGGACTGGAAAGTAAAATCAGTTGCGACTCTGCCGGAACAATTGATTATCACCGCGGAAAACCGGCGGACGCACGGATGCAAAAACATGCGCGTTTGCGTGGTTATGAACTGAGCAGCATTTCTCGTCCATTTGAAAATGAGGATTTTGAATCGTTTGATTTGATAATTACGATGGATGACGATAATTATCTGCAAATAAAATGGTTTGACCAAAGGAAAAGTTATACTGATAAAATTCGGCGTATGACTGATTTTTGTAGTACATCACAAGTCTCTGAGGTTCCGGATCCATATTATGGAGGAAATCAGGGATTTGAAAATGTGTTGGATATTCTCGAAGACGCCTGTCAAGGTTTGCTCGAATATGTCACGGCAAAATAACAATGAATGCGGATTTACAAATTCGTCTGGAAAAAATTCTTGCTGAACCACTTAAATCAACAACCGCTGTTTCCGGAGGTTGTATTGCGGATTCGCGGAAGTTAGAACTAAGTTCCGGAAAATTGTTTTTTCTCAAAATGGCACGTCGAGGAAATTCAGGCATGTTTGATTCTGAGGCACAAGGACTGGAAGAATTGGCAAAAACCTCTGCGGTGAGGGTTCCGGAAGTTGTGGCGAAAGATTCGGATTTTTTGCTGCTGGAATGGATTGAGGAAGGAAATGAAAGTACGGATTCCAGCATGGAACAACTGGGTTTTCAATTTACGGAACTGCACCGTTTCCGTGGATATAAGTTCGGATTTAATGCAGATAACTTTTTAGGTGCTTCCCCACAATCAAATACACCAACTTCTGCGGGCACCGAAAATTGGGCAACTTTTTATGCAGAAAACCGACTGCAATTTCAAGCCGATTTAGCAGAGATCAACGGTTATGCAACTCCGGAGATGAGAAAACTGCTGGATATTTTAATCTCGAAAATTCCGGATTTTCTTTCGGGTACAGAAGAAAAACCTTCTTTGCTGCATGGCGATTTATGGTGCGGAAATTATTTGATTGATGTTTCCGGAGAGCCGTGGCTGATTGATCCGGCAGTTTATTACGGACATCGTGAAGCGGATTTGGCGATGACTTCTCTTTTTGGTGGATTC
>JAESQU010000187.1 GCA_016764995.1 SAR324 cluster bacterium
AAACGATATCGGAATCATCGGGTTTAACCGCAATGAATCCGCTTTCACCAGTTCCGGGAAAAGTACTTTCCTGCAGTGTAATTGCACCGTAAGAACTGGCACTTGGAACACTGATGCTCGTGTTGTCCTGCTGGGTTGCATAAACTCGATATGGAAATTCATTGTCAATGTCCATACGGTAAAATTGCGCAGTGATCTGGTTATAAATCGTGGACCATGTATCACCACCGTTGTATGAAACACAAGCTCCACCATCGTTTCCTTGAACCATACGCTGCGGATTATTCGGATCGATCCAGAGGTCGTGATTATCTCCATGTGGCGTGGTTATTTCAGAAAAATTAGTTCCGCCGTCAGTTGATTTCCACATTTGCAGATTGGTGATATAAACCGTGTCGGCGTGTTGAGGATCTGCGAAAACGTGGCAATAATACCAAGGACGGTGTATCAAATCACGGTTGCCGGAAGTTTTAATCCAGCTTTCCCCACCATTGTCTGAACGGTAAAGTCCTGCTTCTTCCGCTTCGATAATGGCCCAGATACGTCCGCTCTTTGCAGGAGAAATACTGACACCGATTTTACCCTTTGTACCTTTCGGAAGTCCGGGATTGTTTGTGATCTCTGTCCAGGAATCGCCACCGTCTTTTGAACGGTAAAGGCAGCTGTCCGGACCGCCACTGTTCATGCTCCAAAAATTTCTGTAGGCTTCCCAAAAAGATGCATAGAGAATTCGAGGATTTTTAGGATCCATGCTCAAGTCGATGGCACCGGCTTTTTCACTGCGGAAAAGGATTTGTTCCCAGTTTTCTCCTCCGTCTTTGGAACGGTAAATCCCTCGATCTTTGTTTGGTCCAAAGGCATCACCGAAAGCCGAGACATAGACCAAATCAGAATTTTCCGGATGAACACGAATTTCGCTGACGTGCCGAGTTTTCTTGAGTCCAATGTTTTTCCATGTTTTTCCCGCATCAGTAGATTTGTAAATTCCGTCACCGAACGAGACATCAATCCGGATGGTTGACTCTCCCATTCCGGCATAGATCACATTATTGTCGGAAGGCGCAACTGTTAAAGCACCAACTGCTGCACTATTCAAAAAACCATCTGACACATTTTCCCAGTAGGTTCCACCGTCCACGGTTTTCCAGATACCTCCAGCAACCGCACCAAAATAAAACACCTGTGAATTGACCGGATCTCCGGCAACGGCAACTACACGGCCTCCGCGTGAAGGGCCGATACTGCGCCAGCGGAGTGTGTCTAAATGAGGGATTGAAGCGGAAGTTTCGCTGTATTTGGAAACAGAATTTTTCATGAAAGTTTTTTCTGGGATTTATTTTTGTTCTTTGTTAGGAAATGTTGGTGGTTAATTTGATGGAATATTAAAAAGTAAAATTGACGCACTTGTTTGTCATTCCCCGATAAGGCCGAGGACAAGCATTTCAGATATTTACAAGTTTCTGGATTCCCGCTTTCGCGTGAATGACAACTGTTTACGATTCAATCAAATATATCTTAAAATTGCATTGTACGAGCTAGGCACTGAGGCAACAAGGCACAAAGTACAGTTTTTTTATTCTGTGGTGATGCAGGTGCTTAGTGCCTTAGTGCCTTTGTGCCTGAATTCAAACAGGAACATTTCTCAAAATCACCACAGTTTGCTATATCTTTGCAAAGTGAGCACACTTTATAGTAGTCACCGTCCACGTAATCGAGGATCAAGTGCGTCTCGCAATCCGTCTCCGATGTAGTTGACGCTGAGGACAGTCAGGGCGATAAAGAGTCCGGGCCAGATGACACGTGACGGCGTGATTTGGATGAAATTTGCACCGTCGTAAAGCAGTCTGCCCCAGGTTGGAAAATCCGGAGGAAAACCGAGACCGAGGAAAGATAAAGCGGATTCGGTAATGATTGCATTGGCGATTCCCAGTGTAGCCGAAACCATTATCGGACTCAGGATGTTTGGCAGGATGTGCCTGAAAATGATACGCCGTGTCGGTGTGCCGATGCTGTGAGCGGCTATTACAAATTCACGTTCCTTGATTCCCAGCACATCACCTCTCACTATTCGGGCGGTGTGCATCCAACTGGTAATGCCGATTACGAAAACAATCAGCATAAAAATTCCTGCTTCCGGACCGTAAAGTCTGCGCAGCGTATCACGGAAAAGCAGAATGATCACCAGCAACAGAGGCAGGATCGGCAGCGCAAGAAATAAATCTGTCAAACGCATTAATGGTCCGTCCAGGGATTTGATGAAGCCGGCCAGCACTCCCACAAATGTTCCCAAAAAGAGTGCGATCAGCATGGCCAGAAAACCTACCCCCAATGAAACTTGGCCGCCGGCCAACATCTGGGCCAATGTGTCGTGACCGATGTTATCGGTGCCGAGAGGATGAGCCAGTGTTGGTCCAAAATTTCTTTCACTAAAATTGATCGCACTGGGTTCAATTCCGTGAATCAGCGGGCCGAGAGAAACCATAAGCGTGATAAAAGTAAAAACAATCACACCGGTCATTGCTCCTTTGTGTTTCCGGAACTGCCGCCAGACATCGCCCCAAAGTGAACGGTGTTGTGTGACAGACTCGATTGTTTCTGCTGTGGCAAGATTTTCAATCATAACGGATTCTTGGATCGAGTATGCCGTAAATCACATCGGCGATGAGATTGAAAACAACAATCAGCACTGCAAACAGGAAAGTCAGCGTCTGTACCAGAGGAATGTCAGCGCCTTCAATGGCAATGATTAAGAGTTGTCCAAGACCATTCACGCGAAAAATTTGCTCGGTAATGATGGCACCGCTAAAGATTGTGGGTATTCCCAAGGCAATCAAAGTTACCACCGGGATCAGGCTGTTGCGTAGAACGTGAATCAATAATACTACCTGTTCAGAACGTCCTTTGGACCTTGCTGTTCGCACATAATCCAAATTTAGATTATCTAGAATAGAAGCACGCATAAAACGGCTGAGTTGTGATGCGTTGTAAAGGGCAAGTACCGCGACCGGCATGAACATCTGTTTGACTTGCAGAACGAAATTATCCCAACTGTTGACTTCCAGAGTTGTGTCATAAATCATCGGGAACCACCTTAGTTCCACACTGAAAAGTATAATTGCAACCACTCCTGTAAAAAAAGTTGGCACAGAAAAACCGACCATGGTGACGAAGGTTCCAACCTGGTCGAACCATGAATATTGCTTGTAAGCGGAAATAATACCGATGGGAATCGCGATCAGGATGCCGAATAAATATGAAAGCCCGACGACCCAAAGAGTTTGTGGAGCGCGCTGAATTATCAGGTCCACGACAGGACTACGCGTGGCCCATGAAAGAATTCGAGTTCGGTTTTCCGCATCTCCGATGGTTATGCCAAAACCTTCTTGGAGTAAATTCAGTGGTTCATTGACGAAGAATTGTACAAGCCACTTGCCAAAGCGCACGTGCATGGGCTGTCCAAGTCCGAGTGACTCACGGATTTTTTCACGTACATCCGCAGGCACTGTCATCGGTAAATTTCCCGTGGGATCGTTGGGAGCTAAATCGAGGATGGCAAAAATGATGAAACTGATTACCAGTAAGGTAGGAATGGCAATCAAAATGCGGCGAATGATGAAGTGGATCAAAGTTCGTACGCCTTAAGGTGAAATAATAAACGGTTTGCGAACCGGAATCCGCAAACCGTAAAGTACTGAATGGAACTCAATTTACTTCCGAGCCCAATCGGCAATATTCCAGAGTTCTGAATCCCAGGGATTCATCCGTACCCCGGAAATTCCATTGGAATGAGCCGAAACATTACCACGATGAATCAGTGGAATCATCGCATAATCTTGCATCAGCAGATCATTCATTGCTTTTGTAAGACTAATGCGATCTTTTATTGCTGAAGTGACTGACAATTTAGCAGAAAGCGCATCATAAGCGGGATTGCACCAACGAGGCATATTGTTACCGCCCCACTTGTTGGACTTTTGCGCCATTTCCTTACAAGTCCAGCCGGACATGTAGGTTTGCGGATCAGTTCCACTGAAGTTGTTAGTGTACATCTCTATGTCTGTGAAGAACTTCTGGTAAGTGTCAGGACTACTGATATCTCCACCAAAGAAAACGGAAGCACTTAGATTGCGCAGTTCAGTTTCTACACCAATTTGTTTCCACATTTCCTTAATGAAAGCCTGAGTAGCCTGGCGAACAGAGTTAGTCGAAGTTTGGTAGAGTATTGAAATTCGGACTCCATTCTTTTTGCGAATTCCATCTGAACCACGTTTCCAACCAGCTGCGTCGAGCAGACGGTTTGCTTCAGCAACGTTTGGTGTTTTACACTCATCGTTTGCGGAAGAGGCATAAATCGCCGGTGCAGGCAGAACATTACAACTGATCTTTCCTGCTTTACCGTAGCCTGCGTCCACCAGGATTTGGCGGTCAATTGCCAATGAAAGTGCGCGTCTTACGTTATAATCCGACAAGTAAGGATGCGGGTTGCGGTTATTGTTTCCACCGATGTATTCTGAGCGGT
>JAESQU010000188.1 GCA_016764995.1 SAR324 cluster bacterium
AAGCAAAGTATGTGGACGAAGATGGGGCGGATTTAATAATTCCCGCAGAAATTGATCCGGAGGTTTCCCAACAAATCCGCAAAGTTGCGGTTGACGCTTTTCTGCTTACTGAATGCCGCGGTATGGCCAGAGTTGATTTCTTTCTTCGCGCAGACAATACCTTTATCCTCAACGAAATCAATACTTTGCCTGGATTCACCAAGATCAGCATGTTCCCGAAACTTTGGGATGCATCCGGATTAGCTTACCCGAAACTGCTGGACCGCCTGATTGAACTGGCAAAGGAATAAAACGACTGAGAAAGAAGTTAGCCATTCAGCAAGGCATCTACTTTTATTTTGACTTTGGAAACAAGCAATTTAGAGGTTTTACAACAGAACTCAGCTCGTCGCGCTCTCCAATCCAAACTTTTAATTTGATCGGCAAGGACTGCGCCAGAAACTTTTGAGTTTTTTGTTAGTGAAACCTCAAAAGGATAACCTTTGATTTGGTTGGTGATGGGACAAAGTAATGCCAGTCCAGTTTTTCCATTGTAAGCAGTTGGAGAAAGCACTAGTGCAGGACGTCGTCCAGCCTGTTCGTGGCCGGCTTGTGGGTTCATGCTGATCCAAACCACGTCTCCCTTATCCGGGATATAGTCTTTACTTTTCACCAAACCTCTCGGCCTACGGATGCTCCAGTTTGTACTTCGTTGTGGAGATTATCATCAGTAATTCCTGCCAGTAATTCCTCTAATTTTTCTACATGTTTTAAAGGAGTTTCCTGTGCAGATGGTTTGATGATCAATTTGTCTTGCTCGACAGAAATATCTACACTGGTATTTTGTTCAAAGTGAACATGAGCTGCGAATGATTTCGGAATGCGGAGGGCCAGGCTGTTCCCCCATTTTTGAATTTTTGCTTCCATAAGTTTCTCCTATAAATTGTTTCTACAAAGAGGATACAATTTGCATCTGCGAAAAGCAAGTTAGAATTATTTTGAACGCTTCATGTCCAGTTAGCACGCTTCAAACCGCTTTCTTCTAGGTTGTGGTAGGTTAAACAATCAAGAATTAAAACACATTGGCTCCACATTATAGTTTAGCTAAACTTAGCTATTAATTTCATAGTAATGTTAATTGTTGTCAAGAAAAATACTCAGGAATTGGACATTGTGCAAGTCTTGAAAACGGGACTTATTTGCTGCATACTAAACCTTATAATGCTAGTCACACGTAAAACAAATACTCTTTTTATGTGCTTTCAGTTTTTTCTGGTAAATTATTTTTTGAAATTGGCTTTCCCGAGATGCGTCTCCACAAAAATCCACCGTTGAACATTGTTCTTTACGAACCTCAAATTCCACCCAACACAGGCAACATCGCGCGTCTTTGCGCGGCTACAAAATGTCATTTGATTTTGCTGGGTAAACTCGGATTTGATTTAAGCGACAAACAACTAAAACGTGCCGGTTTAGATTATTGGCAGTGGGTTAGCTGGGAGCATTTCCCTGATGCAGAAGCTTTTTTTGCAACTCTTTCTCCGGAAAACTTTCATTTTCTCTCGGTACATAACGAACGTCCCTACACCAAAATAAATCCTCAGGAAGGCGACTATTTGTTTTTTGGCAAAGAAACATCCGGACTTCCAAACGACTGGATGGAACGTTATCCGGAGCGCTGTTTTACTTTGCCGATGTTGGAAAAAGGAGTACGCAGTTTAAATCTTGGTTCGTCCGTGGCAGTCGTGGTTTATGATGGATTGCGACAATTGGGAAAATTTTGAAAAGATGAAGCCTTTCAACTTTTTTCTTGAACCGGAAGAATGAACAAAATAATTTAAAAGAATTGGACAAATTTAACTCAAGCAGTCACAATCCTGTTAAGATGAATTATAAAATTTTCAACCTCAATTATAACAGTTAAGATGGAAGAGAAATATGGCGTGATGGTCTGTGGACACGGAAGCCGAGATGAAGAAGCAGTCAAGGAATTTCAGGCAGTTGCACGCGGAATCAGGGAGCGTCTTCCGCAATATGAAACAGATTGGGGATTTCTAGAATTTGCCACACCGGTTATCAGAACGGGTCTTGATGCATTACGAGAAAAAGGCATCCGGAAAGTACTCGCGGTTCCCGGAATGTTGTTTGCGGCAGGTCACGTGAAAAACGATATTCCTTCCGTACTGAATGCCTATCAATCGCAAAATCCGCAGTTGTCAATTTCGTATGCACGGGAATTGGGAATTGATCTCAAAATAATCCGAGCGGCTGGTGAACGAGTTGAAGACGCTTTGCAGAAAGCGGGAGATAAGATTTCGCGTGAGAAAACCTTGCTGGTTGTGGTCGGACGCGGAGCTTCGGATCCGGACGCTAATTCAAATGTTTCGAAAATTACCAGAATGCTCTGGGAAGGTCTTGGACTCGGATGGGCGGAAACAGCATATTCCGGAGTCACTTTTCCTTTGGTGGAACCGGGACTGGAACATGCGGCACGGCTTGGTTACAGACGAATTGTGGTGTTTCCATATTTTTTGTTCACCGGAATTCTTGTAAAACGGATTTTTCACTATACCGATATTGTCGCGGCCAAACATCCTGAAATTGAATTCGTCAAAGCCTCCTATCTCAATGATCATCCGCTGGTTTTGGATACCTTTGCGGAACGTGTGGAAGAAATTAGAAATGGTGCAAACAATATGAATTGCCAGCTTTGTAAATACCGCGAACAGTTTTTGGGTTTTGAAAATGAAGTTGGACTGCGTCAGGAAAGCCACCATCACCATGTTGAAGGAATTGGAACAGGAGACGCAACTAATACCGATGCTAAGCATTCACACAATCATGGAAACGACCACGAACACGGGCATGATCACAATCACGACCTCGAACACCATCCATATCCACACGCGGATCATCCTTTGGGCCCGAAAACAATGGAAGAAAATTCCGGAAAGTCCGGTGCCGAATGAGCGTGGATTATCTTCGTGATCCAAAAGCAATTTACCGTCAATCCTTCGCAACTATCCGTAATGAAGCTGATTTATCACAACTTCCGGAAGACATTGCCGACGTAGCGGTGCGCTTGATTCACGCTTGCGGAATGACAGATATTGTGGAGGATTTGTTCTTTTCTCCGGACTCAGCAAAAGCCGGAAGTGAAGCGCTGCTTAAAGGCGCTCCTGTTTTGTGTGATGCGAGAATGGTTGCAGAAGGAGTTATTCGTTCACGCTTGCCTGAAAATAATGAAGTGCTATGTTGGAATAACCATCCGGAATGTGAGCCGCTTGCCAAAAAAATGGGAACAACGCGTTCAGCGGCAGCCGTTGAATTTTGGCGGCCTCAACTAGCTGGATCCGTGGTGGTGATCGGAAATGCGCCCACCACATTGTTTAAGTTACTGGAAATTCTCGCAGAAGGAGTTGAGCCTCCAGCTGTTATTTTGGGCTTCCCAGTCGGCTTTGTCGGTGCGGCGGAATCGAAAGAATTGCTGGTAAAACAATGCCGGGAAACCGTGCCTTTTTTGACACTTTCCGGTCGACGCGGCGGGAGCGCAATGGCGGCGGCGGCGGTTAATGCAATTGCAAAATATGCTGAAAATTGAGGGGGGTTATTAGCCCTTAGTTAAAGAAATTTTGATCCGTTTTTATCCGTGTTAATCCGTGGCAAAGTTTAAAACAAATATTTTGATCCGTTTTTATCCGTGTTAATACGTGGCGAATAAAAGCAATAGTTAGAGATAAAATGCCTGATATTACAAAAAAATGGCTTCGCGTAATTGGAATTGGTGAGGACGGTTGGGACGATTTAGCAGCCGACTCCAGAGAGTTGCTCTATGAATCAGAAATTGTACTGGGCGGTGAGCGTCACCTGAAAATGCTTCCGGAGGACTGGGAAGGGGAGCGCATCGTTTGGTCTTCGCCGATTCGGGAGGCGGTTTCAAAAATTGTGAGTTGGCGACCCTCTGAATCCGGGAGCGTTAAAAAAGTCGCGGTAATGGCGAGTGGTGATCCGTTGTGTTACGGAATCGCAACCAAACTGTTACGGTATTTGCCGATTGAGGAAATGTGGATTAAGCCTGCTTTGAGCACTTTTTCACTAATTTGTTCGCGGGTCGGTTGGTCACTTCCGGATGTTGAGACGCTGACGATTCACGGTCGTCCGGTGGAAATGCTGCATCCGTTTGTACAGCCCGGCGCAAAATTACTCGTGCTCAATAAAGATGAGGGAAGTCCTAAACAAGCGGCAGAATTACTAACCGCACGAGGTTTTGGTAAAAGCGAAATCACGGTTTTAGAACATCTGGGTGGCAGTAAAGAAAGGCAATTTTCAGGTCAAGCTGATTCTTGGAGTCATCCTGAAGTTGCCGCTCTGAATACCATGGCGCTTGAGTGTATTCCAGACGCGAACGCAAACGTTCTTGCCAGAATTCCGGGACTTCCGGACGACGCATTTTTACACGACGGTCAACTGACCAAGCGTGGAATCCGAGCGATCACACTGTCACGTTTGATGCCGATTGTCGATCAAGTTTTGTGGGATGTTGGAGCTGGTTGTGGTTCGGTGGCAATTGAATGGATGCGTACCAATCCCCGCTGTAAAGCAGTTGCAATTGAAAAATCGGAGTCCCGTTTAAAACTGATTCAACAAAACGCCAGTGAGTTGGGCGTGCCAATGCTAAACATAGTTTCCGGAAATGCACCTGAAGCTTTGAATAATTTACCTGCGCCGGACGCAATTTTCATTGGCGGTGGACTCTCTGCTGGAAACATGCTCGAAATTTGCTGGAATGCGCTCAAGCCGGGAGGTCGTTTAGTCGCCAATGCAGTCACGCTCGAAAGTGAGCAAAAATTGCTCCAGTGGCAAAATGAAAATGCCGGAAAGTTCGCTGCCACGGGAGATTTAACTCGTTTGGCTGTTTCTCATGTGGAAAAAATTGGAAAATTTCAGGGATGGAAAACATTGCGTTCTGTGACTCAACTTGCTGTTATTAAAAAATATTAACTAAAAATATTTTGCCACAGATGTCCACGGATGTTCACGGATATTCTTCCCGCTTTTATCTGTGCTGATCGTTGGTTAAAAATGATGGTCCCGTAAAAAGTCATAATTACACCCATGTTTGTCATTCCCGCGAAAGCGGAAATCCATTATTTCAGATACTTACAAGTTCCTGGATTCCCGCTTTCGCGGGAATGGCAACTAATTACGAATGCATCAAAAATAGATGATACAAAGAAACAAGGATAAATCTGGTATTCTTTACGGAATAGGTGTTGGCCCCGGTGATCCGGAATTGTTAACTCTTAAAGCCCATCGTTTGATCAACGATTGCGACATTCTGGCTTATCCCGCACCAGAAGTAGGTGAAGGACTGGCGCTTGAAATTGTGCGTCCGTTACTGAAAAACGAAACGGAATTTCTGCCGTTGCGGCTGCCGATTGCGGTTTCTCCTTTTCCGGCACAGCAGGCCTACGATCAAGCAGCAAAATTGTTGGAAGTTCCCTTGGAAGAAGGAAAAAGAGTTGCGGTAATTTGCGAAGGCGATCCATTTTTTTACGGATCATTTATGTATTTATTTGAGCGCCTTTCAGGGCGATTTCAGACGGAAATCGTTCCTGGAGTTTCTTCGCCAATGGCTTGTGCCGCAGTTTTAAAAGTGCCGCTTGTTTCACGGAATGAAGTTTTAACTATTTTACCGGGTCCCCTGGAAGAAACGGAATTGGAACAGTGCTTGTTAAAAACAGATGCTGCGGTGATTATGAAAGTTGGGCGGCATCTGCCTAAAATCCGAAGGGTGCTGCGGCATCTGAGACTTGAGCACTGTGCACATTATGTGGAGCACGCGACCATGCACAATCAGCAAATCATTCCAATTGAAAACCTTGAAGCCCAAAATGTCCCCTATTTTTCCATGATTCTCGTGCGTAAAATTAAAAGTCACGTCAGATCCGGTGCCGTATGAGTCAACGAATTGTGGTATTTTGTCTGGGAACAAGCGCCATCGCACTTGCTCAGAAAATAGCAAAACACTTAAACGCAGAATTGCACGGAAAAGCAGATCGTTTTCATCCGGAAACTGTATTGCCTCCGGAAGTATCTGCCGCATCAAAAGTTACGCTGCCGGAAATTGATGTTTTTTTCACAGACGCAATGGAACACCTTTCGACTTTGTTTCGTGATGGTGTGGCAATTGTCGGTGTTTGTGCTTCAGCAATTTTAATCCGTGGTGTTGCAAAATCATTGCAAGACAAACAAAACGAACCACCTGTTATTTCGGTGGCGGATGACGGCAGTACAGTTGTTCCGTTGCTTGGCGGACATCATGGCGCAAATGAAATTGCAAGGAAAATTGCTAAATTATTGGGTGTAAAACCGGCGATCACTACCGCCGGAGATTTGCGGTTTGGTATTGCGTTGGACGAGCCTCCGGAAGGTTTTGTGTTAGCTAATCCGGAAGATATGAAACTCTTCACTGCCGAATTATTGAACGGTGAAACGGTTACGCTTTCTTCGGAAAACAAATCCGCTCCGGCTTACATGAAGGGGTTTTACGAATGGATACGCGGAAGCCGACTGCCATTTTCAGAAAAGGCAAAGCTCCGGATTTCGCTGTCTGCGGATGTCATTTCCGGAAGTGCAGAACATTTGGTTTTTAATCCTGCACCAAAACATGCTGAAAAAAATATTGCTGTTGGAGTAGGATGCGAGCGTGGAACGGAGCCGGAAGAATTGATTTCTCTCGTCCGGAAAACATTGCGGGAAAATGAAATTGCTCCGGAAAGAGTCGCGCTTGTCGTTTCGCTTGAGCTAAAATCCGATGAATCCGCAGTTCATGCATTAGCGGATAATTTTGCATGTCCCGTTCGATTTTTTAACGCAGCGACTTTAGAAGCACAAACTCCTAATCTTCAAAATCCTTCGGAAATTGTTTTTCGGGAAGTCGGTTGTCACGGAGTAGCCGAAGGCGCGGCACTGGCGGCAGTTGCGGTTTCCGGAGATTCTGCATCAAACGGAAAATTACTCGTAGCAAAAATTAAGTCTGCCAAAGCAACGTGTGCGGTTGCAGAATCTGTTGATTTACTTGATCCAAACAAAATAGGACGGGGCCAAGGTGTTTTGTATGTCGTGGGAACAGGACCGGGAACACCCGAATGGAGAATTCCGGAAGCTGAAAAAATGCTCCGGAAAGCTACCGACTGGGTTGGTTATGGACTGTATCTTGACTTGATTTCAGATTTACGCAACGGACAGGAATTGCACCGTTTTGATTTGGGTCAGGAAGAAGTGCGGGTGCGGCACGCCTTGAATTTGGCCGCTCAAGGAAAAACAGTCGCCCTCGTTTCATCCGGAGATCCTGGAATTTACGCAATGGCGACACTGGTTTTTGAATTGCTGGAATCCGGAAGGTCCAGTTCCAATGAAAAATCTGGTTCCGCTGGAGATTCTCCTGCAGAATGGCAGCGGATCCGAGTCGAAACCACTCCGGGAATTTCTGCCTTGCAAGCGGCGAGTGCCAGAATTGGCGCACCGCTTGGTCATGATTTTTGTACAATTTCACTTTCGGATCTACTCACTCCGTGGAAAACGATTGAACGCCGGATAAATGCCGCAGCCGAAGGAGATTTTGTGATTGCTTTTTACAATCCGGTTTCGAAACGTCGTACGACGCAACTGGCTCAGGCAAAGGAGATTTTATTGAAACACCGACCTGCGGAAACGCCTGTTGTTCTGGCCCGGAATCTTGGACGCGAAGAGGAAGAAGTGAGGGTGATTTCGCTGGATAAGTTGGACCCAACTCAAGTTGATATGCTGACGGTGGTTTTGGTTGGATCAAGTCAAACCCGCCGACTGCAGTTGCCAAACGGCGTTCTTAGGGTTTATACGCCGCGTGGTTATGCGGATAAATCCAATGCCTGAAAAATAGAATTATTACCATTTAGCATTTTCATAATGTTCCAAAATATGCTGATCCTTTGTGATCAAAACACTGTTGTTAATTGCGGCATTTGCGACAATGATTCTGTCAAACGGATCACGAGTCCATGATAAAGACATGGCTTTGCTGATAATTGTATTAAAGTTTTTGTCGCAGATTTTCAGGCCAATACTGGAAGCCAAATTTGAAATGATTTTTTCAGGTTTGGCTGCAATACGTTTTATTTCAAGTAAATATTGTAATTCTAAACAAACAATCGCAGAAATACTAACTTCGTATTTTTCAATTAAATTTTCAACAGAATTACTAAATTTTATTCTGTTTTCTGCACACAATCGAACAACCACATGCGTGTCAAGGTAGATCAAGATTGACCTCCTTTTCCCAGCTAATATATACGAGGTCTTCCGGATCGCCAATAATTACACCGGGTATTGGGACCAGATTATCAAGTTTTCTCTTTTTATTGACCGGAATTATTTTTAATTTTTGATCACCTTTTTTTATTTCAAGCGGAATGCTTGTTCTTAATACTTCATCAAGGAGATTGTAAATATTGCTTCTCAGTTCAGTGGGAGTTACAGTTTTCATAGTTGATTTTTAAATTAGATGAACGTACGTAATTTAAATTATGTACGTACATTATAAAAGTATTATCTATTAAAGTCAAGAAACATATTATGACAGTACACTTTATAGGAGCAGGACCGGGCGCACCGGATTTGATCACAATTCGTGGACGTGACTTAATCGCAAAATGTCAGGTTTGTCTTTACGCCGGCTCGCTGGTTCCAAAGGAAGTGGTGGCTTTTGCACCGCCGGGGGCGTTGGTACGGGACACAGCACCGCTGAATTTGGATGAAATAATTGCAGAAATTAAAACTGCGCATGATGCGGGAAACGATGTGGCGCGTGTGCATTCCGGAGACCCTTCAATTTACGGAGCGACTGCCGAACAAATGCGGCGGCTGGATGAACTTGGAATCCCCTATGACGTAACTCCCGGAGTTCCGGCATTCGCAGCGGCGGCGGCGGAATTAAAACAGGAATTGACTCTGCCCGAAGTCAGCCAGACGATCATTGCCACCCGCACAACTATGCATGCTTCCGCCATGCCGGAAGGTGAAGAACTCGCAAAGTTGGCTTCAATCGGGGCAACCCTGGTCATTCATTTATCAGTACGAAATATCAAGTTTGTGCAGGATGAACTGATTCCGCATTACGGTCAGGATTGTCCGGTTGTGATAGCCTATCGGGTGACATGGCCGGATCAACAGTTCATTCATGGAACACTCGCCAATATACGAGAAAAACTGCGAAAATCAAAAATCAGCCGAACCGCTTTGATTTTAGTCGGTCAAGTTTTTGATGAGCATAATTTCCGCAACAGCGCCCTTTACGATCCACAACATGTGCATGTTTTAAGGCCAAAGAAAAAATCAGTAAAAAAATGAACAGCAATTTTCATATTCATTTTGATCAGTTTTTGAATGCATCATGCCATGAGCCAATTTTTTTCCAAGACTCATCACACTCAGATAATGTTATTTAGCTTCCAAAAACTTGATCCATGAGCTCCTTGATTCAACGTCTAAATATTTACTTTGAAGTACTACCGGAAAGGCTGCGTCCGTGGCGCTGGTGGGTGTTGCTGCTGTACGTGATCCTTATGTCCTTTCTGGCGGCAGGGATTCCGCGTTTTGCCTTCACCTGGGCGAATGATGATATGTTCGGCAAAGATGATCCTGTTCAAATTTCGCTGGACAGGATCAAGGAACTCTTTGGGGGTACGGTCACTCTTGGTATGGTTTACCGACCAGTGGACGGCGAGCTTTTTTCAGCGAGAAGTCTGGGAGCTTTGCGGAACATCCACGATGTTTTGGATACGGAAGCCGAACGAGGCGCAGATGATCCGGAAAATTCTCTGCGGCTTCTGTATGAAGTTGAATCCCTGATCAATGTCACCTACATCGAAGTTGATGGAGACAGCATCCGTTTTCGTGATTTCATCGGTGAGGAACTGCCTTCAAGTCCGGAACAGAGTCGGTTGCTGAGGGAACAAGCCCTTAAAGAACCGGAGTATCCGCGCGTTCTGGTTTCTGACAACATGGAGTATGGAATGCTGGTGCTGCGGACAAACATCAATGCTGTTCCACTCGTAGAGGATGAGTTCGACGAACTGGAAGGCTTTGATGAAAACGAGCTTGAAGAACAGGGCGAACAGGTACAGCAATTTATCGAGCACGGCCTCGAGGATTATGCGGATTTTGAAAAGCAAGTCTGGAACTTGCTGACTCAAGAACGGTTTCGCAAGGACCTCGTGTTCATGCATCCGAGCTGGGGGGCTTTCTATCAGAACGACGTCTGGGCTGTGGAATATCAGCGGGCTCTCGTCATCTCGCTCCTCTTCAGTCTGTTGCTGACCTGGTTGCTGTTGGGCTCATTACGCGCGGTTATCTGGCCGATTCTGATTTTCGTTTCAAGTATTGTTGGAGTTCTCGGTCTGGCAGGTTGGACTGGCTGGCCCATCGATCTTTCGCTCTACATTGCCTTCGGGCTGGTCAGTGTGGCCGCGATTGCCGACGTGGTACACGTATTGTCAGGATACCTGTTTTTTCATCAGCAGGGTCAAAATCACAGAGAAGTGAAGCGCTCCGTTTTCAGCAAAACTGCGCTGGCCTGCTTGCTTACAAGCATAACCACCGCCATCGGCGTTTTTTCCCTCTTTTTCATCAAGCTGCGTGTAATACAGACGATGGGCTTGCTGGGTGGTATCGGAGTGATGTTTGCTTTCATGCTGACCATCATCCTGCTCCCCGTCCTGTTGAACTGGTTCCCGCCACGTCCTGTGAGAAGCAATGAAAAGCCTAAAGTCACTCTGCTTCTGCGGATCGTAAAGCGTATGCTTAATGGAATCGAAAGAATGAGTGCGGATTATCCGAAGACAGTTATTGTCTTTTTTGCAGCAAGCGGGATGTTGCTGATTCTGGGAATAACACGGATTGAAATCGACACGGTATTTTCGGAATACTATCCGCCTGATTCGCCAGTACGCAGGACGATAAGTCTAATGGACGAGCAGTTTCTCGGTACCGGAAATATGGAAATCCTGCTTGAAACTGAAACGGAAGGAGTTTTTCGAGATCCAGAGGTGCTACTTGCACTGGAAGAAGTCAAGCAATGGCTTGAGACACGCTATCCGGAACTGATTACTCATAACTGGACGCTGAATAATCAGCTCAAACAGACTCACCGTAAACTGCTGGAAAATCGTGAAGAATACTATACTGTGCCTGACAATCCTGAACTGGTGTCGCAGCTTTTGGTACTGATCGAAGGGGGAGATTACGAAAACCTGGAACGATTGGTTTCACTGGATTATGCAAATGCGCGGATGAGCGTTTCACTGAAAACTATCGGTTCGAAAAAGTCGGTTGAACTGCTCAAGGTTATTCAACCTGGAATTGAACAAATTCTCTCACCACTGAAGGAGCGCTATCCTGAAATGAAAATAACATTAACCGGCGGAGTTGGAGCCTGGGCCAGGGTTTTTGACGCGATCAGTTGGTCACAGATACACAGTTTCGGACTGGCATTCCTGATTATCTCGCTGATCATGTTCGGCATTTTTGGATCACTGAAACTAGGACTGGTGGCAATTCTGCCGAATACTTTTCCAATACTGACGGTGTTTGGCCTGATGGGCTGGCTTGACTTTAATCTTGATATTACCACACTGATGACTGCCCCGATTATCATCGGAATCGCAGTAGATGACACGATCCATTTTATCACACACTACCGACTGTCCCTGCTCAAGGGAGCAAGCATTTCCGAGGCGATCCATGCCACACTCCACGAAGTAGGGCAGGCAATCATTTTCACAACTTTGATCTTGATGTCGATTTTTCTCTTCTTTATCCCGGTGAGTCACGTTGGTGTTTCACGCTTCAGCATCCTCGCCGTGATCGCGATCTTTTCGGCTCTGCTTGCAGATCTGTTTTTGCTTCCGGCACTTTGCCGCGTATTGCGGGTACGAGTTTAGTTAAGGGAATAATCGGCACTCACACCGATTTGTTTTGAACTACCCAGTCCAAAACTTGATTTACTTTCCAGCAAGCATTTGATAAATTCTCTTCCGGTCTGTCAACCATCAGCACCGGAATTTCCAATTTACTGGCCGCCTCAATTTTTGCGTATGTTGAATCACCGCCACTGTTTTTTGTGACAAGCAAGGTGATACCATGCTGGCGAAACAAGGCAAGTTCATTTTCCAAAGTGAAAGGTCCACGTGCTTGTAAAAAAATCGCGTCCGGCCAAGCGGGAGTTCCATTTTCTGACACAACGTTTTCCGGCACATCCACCGTGCGCACCACAAAATGACATTCCCTGCATTGCTGAAAAAGCTCTAAGCCTCGATTTCCTGTTGTCAGGAAAACTATGTTCTTTGATATTCCGGAGTTAGAATTTAAGAACTCAGAATTCAAATAATCAGCGGCTGCGCCCATATCCGTGACTTCGATCCATTGATCTCCGGAATGTTTTTCCCAGGGCGGACGAGTCAAACGTAAATAAGGCAAACCAAGTTCCGTTGCTGCCGCAAGTGAGTTTTCGCTGATTTGTATGGCATAGGGATGGGTGGCATTTACCAGCAACGAAATTCTTTCCTCCAGCAGATATTTACGCAATCCGAACTTTCCGCCCGCATCGTAAGCTTCCGAAAATCCTCCGATCCGTACTTCACCTGCTGGAAGTTTCGGATTCCCTGTGACTCCTGCCAGTGAGGTGATGACGCTTAATTGTTCTGAAGAAAATTCTGAAACCAGTAGTTCAGCCAGTTCGTATGCTTCACGGGTTCCGCCCAGAATTAAAAGTTTTACAGGCATGTGATAGAATATATTTTGCTACGGATTAACGCGGAAGATCACGGAAAAAAATATATGCCGCGGACAAGCACGGAAGTTAACGGACAAAAATTACAAAACAGATTCGTGTCATCAGTGGCCTTTTTTAGTGTTCATTTTCGGCTTCACCAACAAGTTCTCCCTGCCGATTTATTACTAGTATTTTTAGTTGGGTTTCAGTATTGCGCAATGCTTTTCGAACAACAAGGCAGGCTTGTTCCGCGATTCTGTCCGCAAGCGGGAGTCCGACTTTTTGTGCCAGTTGCAGGACTTCGTTTGCAGTGTTGGCGGATTTGGTTTGCTCACATAGTTCTTGATTGGCACCAATCCGTAAGCCGCCCGAATTTGGCAAACGCCACCAGGGCAATGGTCTCGCCCATGGTAGCTTCCTTTTCATAACTGACAGTACCGGAGGTTCTGAAAACCTCGATGAGTGAATTGACCAGTTCATCCTCTTCCATGTCCTCCTGGGCCTGGAGGTTCGGAATGAAGAGGAAGGAAAACAAAAAGAAATGAA
>JAESQU010000189.1 GCA_016764995.1 SAR324 cluster bacterium
CCTGTTATCGGTTTAGTGGACGGCGTACCCGTAACTTTTGAAGATGTGCGCAACAAAAAAGCGAACGACCTCAGTCTGCAACTTTATCAGCAATTGAGTGTCAGTTTGATGGAATATGCCCTGAAAAAACTTGCGAAACAACATCCGGAAATAAAACTGACTCCGGAAAGAAAAGCGACGCTCAGAGATATTATTAAAATTTATGAGCAAAATAACATGCAGGAAAGTGGAACTCTGGATCAACTCCGGCCTCAGATTACGCAGTTTTTGGAACAACAAATTCGCAGTCAGCATTTTTTGGACCAGTACTCATTGGCTCTTGAAAAGGGCTGGATCGTTTCTCATTTGGAAGCACCCTCAGATTTTCTGCTGCAAGGAAATATTAAAACCGCATATCTGAGAGGCAACAAAAACGCTTCTGTCATTCTGCTCGAATATTCCGATTACCAGTGCCCTTTTTGCGGGCGGGTACAAACTACGATTCAAAAACTTATCAAAAATTATCAGGACCGTGTGGCATTTGGTTATCGACATTTCCCACTCGCATTTCATCGTGAAGCTGACGAAGCAGCCATTGCCTCAGAATGCGCGCGTGAACAAAACAAATTCGAAGAAATACATCTGCTGCTTTACGCGAACCCTAAAGCACAGGCTGTGGATGATCTAAAAAAATATGCCCGTAAAATTAAAGTAAAATCCCCTGAAATATTTGATCAGTGCCTTGATAGTGAAAGATATCGTGGATTAGTAAATGAGGATATGAAGGACGGAGCGGCGCTGGGCATTACCGGAACTCCCGGATTTTTTGTCGGCCTTTTCGACCCAAAGTCCGGTGGAATTCAGGGTGAGGTCCTTTCCGGCGCGCAGCCTTATAGTACTTTTCAACAAACCTTAGATAAATACTTGAGTCGCCGCTAAAAATAATGAACGATCCAGACCTCCGAGAGGCACTTGAGAAAATAGATTCGCCGCGCATCCTCGTTGTAGGCGACCTGATGCTGGACCACTACTCATGGGGTGAAGTTGATCGAATTTCTCCCGAAGCGCCGATTCCCGTAATGCGCGTTCTCCGTGAAGATCAACGCTTGGGAGGCGCAGGCAATGTCGTGATGAATCTGGCCACTTTGGGCGCGGAAGTGCTCGTCTGTGGAGTCACTGGAAAAGATAAAACCGGTGGGACTATCCTCAAGCTTTTGTCCGAAAACGGAGTGGATTATTCCGGAGTGCTCATTGCAGAAAATTATAAAAGCTGCCTCAAACACCGCATGATTGCAGGACAAACTCATTTACTCCGGATGGATATAGATCCAGATCCGGATTCTCCTTTACCTCAAAAACAGCTTATTTCGTACCTGGAAAAAACAATTCCAAGTTCCGATGCAGTTGTCGTTTCAGACTATGGCAAGGGTTTGCTCAGATCTAAAACTCTTGAAGCAATTGCAACTTGCGGAAAAAAACACGGAATTCCGGTAGTGGGCGATCCTCGAAGTACAACAAACTACAGCATTTATCAGGATTTCACCCTCATAAAACCGAACCGTAAAGAAGCTGAAGCGGCTGTTGGATTTGCCCTCAAAGATCAAAATGATGTTCTCAGAGCCGCAGAAATTCTGCAGGCTGAAGTGAAACTCAAATATCTGATCATCAGCCTCGATCGGGATGGCTTACTTCTTTTTCACAGTCCGCAGGATTATCATTTTATGGCTGCGGAAACACAGGAAGTTTTTGATGTTGTAGGAGCAGGAGACGCTGTCAGTAGTATGCTGGCTTTTATGCTCGCCGGAAAGGCAAAAATTGAGCACGCCGCTTATTGGGCACAACTGGCTGCGAGTATGGAAATACAACATGTAGGTGTTGTTTCATTTTCCAAAAACGAACTACTGCAACGTTATGACTTTGGCGAAACATCATCGAAAATCATGACTCCGGAACAACTCTGTCGCTCACTGCCACAGGAACTGCCGGTAGTCTTTACGAATGGTTATTTTGATGAAATTTCTGCAGGACACTTGAAATTTCTGCATCAACTAAAGACACTAAAGGGCTTTAATGTTGTTGCCATCAACAGTGACCGCAGTATTACCGAGCAAAAAGGGCAACCGCCTTTACTGAATGAGCGTGAACGCGCCTTACTACTTTCGGCTATTGAAGCGGTTGACAGAGTAGTGATTTTCAATGAGCAGGATGCAAGTTCTCTAATCCGGAGCATTCGTCCGCAGACGATAGTCAAAGGTGAACATTTTCGAAAAAAGAAGCTTCCTGAAAAAGAAGCAATTGAAGAGACGGGCGCTAAACTAGAGTATTTTCCTGAATACTAACTAGCCTGCGGGAAGACTCCAAATCAAAAAGCTGAATTTACGTTCGGTCGTAATTATTCCCAGCTTTATCAAATACTTAAAAATAGAGAAAAATATGAGTGTAGATATTTCTGATGTCCTGGACATCGTAAGTCGTCAAAATCAATGGCGAGGCAAAGAAGCCATTAACCTGATTGCCAGCGAAAATGTGCAGTCGGATGCTGTCAAACAAGTCGAGGTCAACGATTTCATGGGGCGTTACGCAGAAGGGCACCCCAACACATCAGAGGCTGACAACCGCTATTATGAAGGCACGCGCTACATCGATCAGATCGAAAGTATGGCAACCAGTGAAATCATCAAACTTGCAAATTGCCTGCAGGCGGATGTGCGTCCCGTTAGCGGAAATGCCTCAAATACAGCGGTGGCCTTAGCGATTTTGCGTGGTGGCGATACTGTAATTGCAAACTCAATCGAAGTTGGAGGACACATCAGTCACAGCCCGATTGGGGTGGTGGGACGACGGATTCAGATTCGTGGAAAAGTTCTTACTCTCGGACGCGAAAATTCCATCAACATACACTACTGGCCTACAATGGAAGACGGATACCATCTCGACGTACCAAAGTGCGTGGATTTGGTTGAACAAAAATCTCCGAACATGGTCATTCTTGGAAAAAGCCTCTTCCTCTTTCCGGAGCCGGTGCGGGAAATTGCGGAAGTCTGCAGGGTAAAAAACATCCCAATTCTCTATGATGGCGCCCACGTTTTGGGTCTCATATTTGGTGGACAGTTCCAAAACCCTTTTGAGGAAGGAGCGCATTTCATCAACGGCAGCACTCACAAAACATTTCCAGGACCTCAGCGTGGAGTTATTTTAGGCAACATGGTCAGCGAACAGGAAATGAAGTGGTGGAGCAGCGTTGACCGTGGTGTGATGCCCGGTTCTTCCAGCAGTCATCACTTACATACATTACCGGGATTGCTGGTTGCGATTCGAGAAGCGGCGGCACATGGAAAAAAATATGCTGCTCAAATAATCTCCAATGCCAAAGCATTTGGACAAGCTCTCACGGACGAAGGCGTCAAGGTTGAAGCTCAGGAATTTGGCTTCACTGCAAGCCACCAGTTGGCAATTGACGTCACCAATTTTGGTGTTGCGAAAGAACTCTCCCGTTCACTGGCTGATAAGAGCAATATCATCACTAATTTCAACATGCTTCCCTGGGACAAAGATGCCCGGAACCCTTCCGGCTTAAGGATTGGCGTGCAGGAAATGACGCGTTATGGTATGAAAGAAGCTGAAATGGGTGAACTCGCTTCCTTGATGAAAGCAGGTCTTGCAGGAAAGGCTGTCAAAGATGAGGTCACAAAATTGCGCAGCCGTTTCACGGATGTACTCTTCGCCTGAATTTTGCTAAATATTTCCTACCTTTTGCTGGTAAAAATAAAGCTTCTTTTTTCAAGCCCTTTTACCAGCATTTTTTCTGTGTGCAGATTTCTTTTTGCGCCAGATAAAATTCAGCGGTGTTCCTTCAAAACCAAAATGATAGCGGAACTGATTGGCAATATAACGCTCGTAGGCAAAATTTGTTTTTTCCGGATTGTTTGTCATGAAAACAAAAGTGGGCGGGGCAACACTAACCTGATTGCCGTAATAAACTTTGGTTGGACGACCTGATTTAGAGGGTGGTGGGTGCTGATTCACAATGAGTTGGAGGATCGTATTTAAATCAGAAGTTTGGATCCTCCGTACATATTGCTGGTGAACGCTGAGAATCTTTTCAAATATCTGCGGAACCCGCTGGCCGGTTTTGGCACTGACAAAAAGAATTGGCGCAAAGCTGATAAAGCTCAAACGATCATAGACATCCTCTTCAACCTGCTTCAGGGTTTTACCGTCCTTCTTGACAAGATCCCATTTGTTCATCACAATCAGCAGAGATTTTTTACGCTCGTTCGCATAACCTGCAATCTTCATTACCTGTTCCGTAATTCCTTCCTCTGCATCAATTATCAAAAGCGTGACATCCGCTCTCTCGATGGATTTGAGCGCAGAAACAATACTGAAAGTTTCAATTTTCTGGCTGACTTTTCCACGTCTGCGAATGCCGGCGGTGTCAACCAATAAAAAATCTCGACCCTCAAAATTACAGAGACTGTCCACCGGATCACGAGTTGTTCCAGAAACAGAATCCACAATCATCCTCTCTTTGCGGAGCAGAGCGTTCACAATGGATGATTTTCCGGCATTCGGTTTTCCAATCACCGCAACCGC
>JAESQU010000190.1 GCA_016764995.1 SAR324 cluster bacterium
ACTCTGGAGAAGCACTAGCATTCATGAACCTTATGGGAGGCCAATCACATCGTTTTTCTGATGATTTTGCTCGTAAAGTCGGCAACATGAAAAGGCAGAGTCAAAGGTCCATCTTTGGATTCAAGAGAGATGGAGCGCATCACTTCAGAAATTTCTGTAATTTTGTGCAGATTGCCCGGCATAATACGGTGCTCGTGCAGAATTTTCATCAAATCCACAGAATCCTCTAAAACCTCACCGATCATCTTAATTTCCACCGTCATTCCCGCTGTGGTTTCGGTGAGAGTGATTGTGTCTTTCGGCAGAGAAGATCCCGGCATTGGTGTTCCATGAGGGCAGAATTTTGGATTCTTTAAAAATTCAGCCAGTTTTTTTACAACCACAGGTGTCATTGCGTGTTCCAAACGGTGTGCGTGCTGATGCACTTCATACCAAGGAATACCAAGTGTATTACAGAGAAAATATTCAGAAAGGTTATGACGGTAGGCAATGTCTTCGGCAACTTTTCGGCCTTCTTTGGTCAAAAACAGTTCTTTTGATTTTTTTACAGTAATCAGACCATCCCGTTGCATGCGCACGATTGTCGCGTGAACGGTTGGAGGACTTGTTTCTAAACGGTTTGCCAGAGTAACTGCCTTAGCCTTTTCACCGGCGTGGTCCATTTTGTAAAGTAAGAGTAGATACTCTTCAATGACTTGCGAATGCTCGGTCATGGTTTTTTAAGAATTGAGGTTTGTGCTTACTAAATCTACCAGCAAACCGTTATAATGACAATTCCAAACGATCGTTTGAACGATCAACAGGGCTTTAATTATCGAAATTTACTTCGTCCAATAACTTAATAGCCTGTCTTCGGAAACTGCCAATATCGTACAAGCTGCGTTGATCCTGTTTGAAAACACCATTTTTAATACCCTCCTGTCCGGTACCAAAACTCTTTACGATTCCTGAAAAATGCACTCCGTATTTGACCGGATACTCGTGATTGACTAGGGAGTACATGTATTGTGCTAAATCTCCGGAAAGAAACTCAAGTAGCTTGATGGCTTCGTTTTTGTTTTTGGCGGCTTTGGTGATTGCGCCTCCGGAAACATTCATGTGCGTTCCGCGATCGTTTTGATTCGGAAAAAATATCCCAACTGATGCTGCCCACGCACGTTGATCTTCACGCTCCAGCATTTTCCCCATATAATAAGTATTGCCC
Organism: SAR324 cluster bacterium; assembly: GCA_016764995.1. Taxonomy (GTDB): domain Bacteria; phylum SAR324; class SAR324; order SAR324; family NAC60-12; genus Arctic96AD-7. Next base: position 1,205 of record JAESQU010000190.1, read on the forward strand.
AGCGCAAGATCACATTGTCCCTGATAAATGGCTTTTACCTGGCCTCGATCGTTTCCCTGAGGTTTCCGGGCTAAGTTGTTTTTCAAACCCTGAAGCCACTTTTTTGCAGCAGATAATCCGTGCTCCGCAATCATGGAAGAAATCAGCGCCACATTGTATTTGTGATATCCCGAGCGGGTACAGACACGTCCCTTAAATCCGGAATCAACGAGTGCTTCATAAGTGGATAATTCGTTGAGTTTGACACGTTCTTTGGAATAATAAATCACACGGGCACGCGCGGTTAGGGCCGTCCAAAGTCCCTTAGGGTCACGGAAATTTGCCGGAACGTTTTGCACGATAGTTTTTGAGTGTATTGGTTGAAACAAACCCGCGTCAGCAATTGCGGTCAGGTTCCCGATGTCAACTGTCAACAGGACGTCTACCGAACCCGGCTGTTGCTTGAGGCGTTCCATAGAACCTTTCTTGAGATAAACCACGTTGACTTTGATCCGCGTTTTTTCTTCAAAGATGTCCAGAAAAGGGCGCAGCAAAAATTCCTGCCGCTCCGAAAGTATGTTGACTTCTGCTGATAAGGCAAACTGAGGAAACAAAAGCAGGCTGCAAATGATGAGGGTGAGGACTTTTTTATTAAATAACATAATTACTCATGGTAAAAATAATTAATGAAAAATCCTGATATTCAGGATGATGAAAATAGATCCGGTTTATTCAGAGATCTTCTGGCTTCTGGCTTTATCGATTTTCCCGATAGTACTTCAATTCCGCTGAAAGGACTGAGGAAGAAATTGAATTCGGGATTGCTCTGTGAAAAAATCAGTACGACTATTAATGTGAGCTTAATAAAAAAGTTAGTCAAGACTAATTTTATTAAGTAGTATAATAATTTTTTCGGAAGCAAAATTTACGACTATAATTTTGTAAAGTAATTAAGAAATACTTACTACGTGTTGCCCAGACAGGAAAATAGTTTTTCTCTTGAATTTCTTATCCATTGTCATTCCGGAAGAAGTACAGCGTAGACCCGGAATCCGGAGGAGCTACTTCAAATTATAGCAAAACTTGATTGAAAAACTGGATCCCGGATCAAGTCCGGGATGACAAGAGACGTTGTTTTTTTAGCCTAATTTTGATGTATTCGTAATGAGTTGTCATTCCCGCTTTCGCAGGAATGACAAACGTGGCTGTCATGATGATTTTTTACGGGTCCATCAATTTTAATTAAACATCACAAGTTTACTATTGCTTTAATCAATAGATAAGATACAATATTGGTATTTTACAGATATTGAATTTCGTGTTAAAATATTTTTTTTCATTAATAATTTTTTTCAATCATCCAAAGGAGAAGAAAATGAGCATTCAGTTAGATTATGTTTACACACGAGGTTACCGCGGCAAAGTCAAGGGGTTGGTACTTGACTGGAGCGGAACTACCGCAGATGAGTATGTACTAGCACCGGCCGTGGTGTTTGTAGATGTATTTAAGAAATATAAAGTTGAAATCAGCATGGCGGAAGCAAGAGGTCCGATGGGACTGCGCAAAGACCTTCACATCCTTGAGTTGATAAAGGTGCCAGAAATACGTGAGCGTTGGAAAGGTGTACATGGAAAATATCCTGATCAAGGTGATGTTGATGATATGTTTGCGGATTTTGTTCCGATGCAGCTCGCCTGTCTCAGGAAGTATACAACCCTTCTTCCACACGTTGCGGAAGTTACACAGAAATTTCAAAAAGAAGGCATCAAGATTGGAAGTTCTACAGGCTTCGTCAGGAGCATGGTTGACATCCTTGAAGAAGACGCGAAAAAACAGGGTTACACTCCGGATGCTTCCGTGGCAGGAGATGAAGTGGTTCATGGTGCCAGACCCAAACCTTTTATGGTTTATCGGAATCTCGATCTGATGGATATTCACCCCATTCAGTCTGTGGTCAAGGTTGACGATACCGTTTCAGGTGTTGGCGAAGCTCTTGAAGCTGGTTGCTGGGGAGTAGGTATTGCTCGCTACAGCAACTACATGGACATGGACACACTTGAAGAAGCTGGGTCTTTGTCTGAAGAAGAAATCCAGCGAAGGCTGGCGAAAACCAGAGACATCCTCCAAAAAGCAGGAGCACATTATGTAATAGACACTTTCGACCAATTGCCGGAAGTTGTTGAAGATGTTAATGTACGGCTTGCAAGAGGAGAGCGTCCTTAAAAAGTCTGAACCTGTACAAAATGGAAAAATACTCCGCCCCCAATACTGCTTTTCCCGGACCACAAGGTTCGCTGTTTGTGCAGGTCAGTTATAATCAAATCCGTTCCTTTCACGCTGTTGCCAGTGCCGGAGGTTTCACGGCGGCATCTAAAGTGCTGCACGTGGGACAGCCCACAATTACCGGTCAAGTTCAGGCTTTGGAGAGTTTTTATGGAGTGGAATTATTTCATCGAAGGGGGCGGCGTGTTGAGTTGACAGAAACAGGAAGGGAACTTTTTGCTGTAACTCAGCACATGGAAATATTGGAAAAAGAGGCTCAGGAAGTGCTTCAAAGCGCGGGAGGTTTTAAATCAGGACATCTCCGGATTGGCGCAGTTGGGCCTTTCCATGTAACAGAAATGCTGGCGGTATTTCATGAGCGTTATCCTGATCTGAAAATCACTGTCACAGTCCGTAACTCCCACGAGATACTAGAAAGTCTGCTTGGTTTTGAGGTTGATGCAGCAGTTCTTTCTCAAACAGAAGAAGATCCACGTCTCTTAGCAATTCCGTTTTGTCATGAACCGCTGGTTGTTTTTGTACACGCGGAACACCCTTGGGCGGAACGTGACTCACTCAAGATTGAGGAACTTGAAGGACAACCGGTTATTTTGCGTGAACCTGGTTCTGAAACTCGACTTGCTTTTGAAAATGCTTTGACTCAGGCAGGAGTCAAGATAAGTCCGGTAATGGAAATCGGTAGCCGTGAAGCAGTTTGGTTGGCTGTGGCAAGAGGTTTGGGAATTGGAGTTGTTTCCGAGCAGGAATTCGTGGCTCATCCGGACTTGCGAAAATTAAGTTTGAATGACGCGGATGTTCACACTACTGCTCATGTGGTTTGCTTGAGGGAAAGGCGGAACTCACGTATGATTCACGCGTTTTTAGAAATCGTGGAAAAGTTGCGTAAAATCTGACTTATTTTTTTCTTGTTGGATTGTAAACCAGTCCTCCCAAATCAACATAAAGTTGTAGTACTGCCTTGCCTTCGTGACGTAACATTTCAGGCACAATATTAATTCCCCTGTTCTCAAGTTGGGCGTTATAATCAGGAGGGGTAGGACCTTCGTCAAAACCGGCAATGCTCTCTACGTCTTCCGGTTCAGCGGAAGAAAAAACCTCTTTAACTCCGGACCAGCAAACATTTCCCAAACACATCGTACACATTTTCCCGCTCGTTACCAAACGGTGTGCCGGTAAGTGGGCGGCGCCCAAATCAAAGTGTCCCAGCTCTTTTTGCGCCAGCATTAACGCCATCATTTCAGCATGCGCGGCAGAGCAATTTTGCTGGACGACAACGTTCACACCGACTGAAACCAGTCTTCCGGATTCTATTTCAAAAACAGCGGAACCAAATGGACCTCCGGTTTCTTCACGGATATTGCGTTCTGTCAAAGCCAGCACAAAGCGCATTTGATCTTCCGGTTCAGGAATTATACTTGCCTGCTTATTTAAAAATGAATCAACCCAGTTAGGCAGGCTAAGGTTCAACTGCTTCATACTTGCTCTGGTACGGGATTACGAGGATGGATTTTTCCGAAAAGCTTGTCACGTTCATAAAGCAATTGCGCGCTAATGCTGATGGCAATTTCCTGTGGATGATTTCCGCCAAGCGAAAAACCAAGTGGACAAATGAGACTTTCGGTGACTTCTTTCTTGAGGCCTTCTTTTTTCAGTTCCCGCCTTAAAGTGGCGGCTTTGGCACGACTGCCGATTACGCCTAAAAACGGTTGTTCCTTTCGTTCAAGAAATTTTTGTGCAATATAAAAATCACTTCTGTGTCCTTGTGTCATGATCAGCACAAATGCTTTTTTGGAAGTGTTTTCTACAGATTCCGGAAGTGATTTTACACAAAGTTTTTTTAGTTTTGAAGATTCAGGCAATTTATCCAACCACTCCTGCCGCGTGTCAAGGCAGGTCAGTTGGCTTTCCAAAGTCAAGAGCATTGGTATCAACGCCTGCGCGACATGACCTGCTCCATAAATCACAATTTCCCAGTTGTTCGTATGGAAACGCTCAAAGAAAAGTTTAACAGAACCGCCGCAACTCATGCCCGCATCACGGTTTAGATTCCAGTCTACAAATTTTGTCTGCTCCGTGAGCGTGGATTCTGCTAAAAAATCCAAAGCAAATTCTAACGCTTTTGCCTCAACCAAGCCTCCTCTGACAGTTCCGGAAAACAGTCCAGAATCTGTCACCAGCATTCGTCCTCCCTGCGCACGCGGTGTACTTCCTTTGGCTTCAACCAAAGTTACAGAAACAAAGGATGTGCCTGCTTCAAGTAAAACCTGCATTTGCTTGAGATGCTTTTCCATTTTTCGTATTTTCCGGCTCAAGTTTAAATTGTTTCAAAAAACAACTGAAAACGTACCTTCATCAGTTTATAAGCATTTTCCGGATAAGGTACATCTTTTAAAAATTTAACCGGACCGAACTGCGAACTAATACCTAAAATGTCCCTGGATGAATTCAGTTTATCATCCATCCATTCTGCAAATCTTTGGTTATAATTGGCGCCGCTCAAATTTTCTTTTGCTAATTCTAAAACAGATTCGACAGGCATCAAAACCGCTGCGTTTTCTGCATTCATCTCCTGCACCAAATTTATCAGATAATCCTGCGCCTGCTGTTGAGTTGGAAGGCGAATCATCCTTGAACGAAGTTTTCCTTCCGGTGCAATGCACAATCCGGTGATTTTTGCCTTCTCCGGAATTAAATCAGCCGTACGCAAAATCAGCACATCCAAAAAATGACGCAGCCAGGTTTTGTCTTTAGTCTCCCGCTCGCTGAAATAAATTACGTACCAATTTTCGGATCCGTCATTATACCACCATTCAGTCTTTCCGTGGATTTTTGTGCATATATTTTTTCCCGAGGACTCTACGTGAATTTCATTCCCAAGTCTGAGTTCCGGAACAAGCTGATGTCTTTCGGTCAATCCGGAATCAAATGTGCCCTCCCGTACGCCACCAAAATAAAATTGGCGGAGATTTTTCTTCACGGTTGACCAATCAATCTTCAGAATTGCTTTGAGTTGATTTTGCCAATTTTCAAGAATTCTCAGGTGCCTTGTCTGCATCGCGTCTTTGAAAATTCCGGCTGGCATTTCACCTTCCAGTTCCATACGCTGCGCGTGCAATTGATATAGCTTTTGCCATTCCGAGTGTGCGTTTAAGTTCGAACTCTTTTCCGGAAAATTCAGGGCACTGTCCCAGACTTTCCGGAGCAGATTCCATTCATTCAGCCGTGCCAGTACAAGGGGTTCGTCAATTTTATCGGCCCTCTCTTCTTCATCTTCATCAAGCCGCAGCAGATGACTTGCAGTGGATTGCAGCGGTGATTCTAAAAACTTTCTTAGGCGTGTAAATGAAACTGCGGGAGAGTTTTTTTCTGCAGCGGATTCCGGAACTAAAGGAGGAAAAGTATTTTCCGTTAATGATTGCTTTAATTCAGGCGAAAGCCATTCCGGAGAAATCCGCTGAAATCCTTCCGAATGTTCGGTACGTGGAAACTGCTGATCGATCAACTGCCGTGTTCGAAATACACGAGCCTGCCGGAATGAGGCCGGATCATAGTTTGGCAGCATAATGTTCGGAACAGGAATTTTGCTTTCCGGATCAGTCAGTTCAGGAAAGTAACTCAAAGAATATGATTTTAACGGATGCTGAATTATTTTGAATTCGGTTTTTAAATATCCGCTGTCAAGTTCATCAACTAAAGTCTGGATGATTGAGGATGGATTGAGTTTATCATCGGTACGGTCATTGCGGGAAACGTAACTCAGTACTAGATGTTTTCTTGTGGAAACCAAAGTTTCCAAAAACATGTAACGGTCGCGTTCCGTCACCGAAACGTCACCTAAGCGACGCTCACGAAAATTCTGACCATCAACCGCGGGGCTCAGTTTTATAGGAATGTGCCTCAAATCCAGGGTGTCGCGTTGAAAAGGTTTTGGAAACAAACCTTCTCCCATACCTAATAAGAAAACTGCCTTAAATGGAATTGGACGCATTGGTTGAAATGACGAAACAGTAATGCCTTCTGCTAAATAATGTCCACGACGCAATGTGACAGACTGCTGTTTTTGTTTGAAAAATTCGTAAATTGTACTGAAACTAAATTGTCTTTCCTGCTCTTGTGCTAAATCAAGATCACGGATTGAAAGCACATTGCGGAGTAAATTTTGGAATGCTTCTTCGTCTGCTTGCTCAAGTGGTTTTAGGTATGTTTTGAGTAATATCCTCAGATAGCGTCCCCACTCTTTTCCGCTCATTTTCCATTTTGGCAGATCACGTGTATCAGCAATTAAGGAGCGCACAATCAGCATGAAGCGCGCTGCTTCCTCATTCCATTCATCCGGTAGATCCGCAGGAACTATTTTTTGATTTACAATTGAGAAGATTCCGGAATCTGTTTTGGCAGTCACCATTTCGCCTAAAGTTAAGCGCCGAAAAGCCTGTTCCCAGTGGTAAATGTCCTGATCTAAATGAAGATATCCCTGTGCCTCCTGCGACTCATTGTCGATGCCGTAAAAAACATTTAGCTCATCTGCCCACTCCAGCCACTTTTCAATTTGCAGAGGTTCCCCACGAGCACTTTTTCCTGTTGAGACATAATCTTCAAATTTGCCGAGGAAACACGGATTCTTGAGCAAACTGAATAAATCCTTCCGTGTGTATTCTGTGAAGCATAATCCCAAAAGCGAATTGGCCGCATCTTCTAAACGTCCTGCACTGCCGCTGATTCCGTCAATCAACTGGTAGGGTAAATTATAAATGCTTTCAAAAACTTGTTCAATTTCATGCTGATAAAGTCCCATGTCATGCACGATCACAGCACATTCATTGAGCCGCAAATCAGGATCACGCCGAATCCAATCCCAAATCAAACTTGCCACTGCTTCCACTTCGCGTCTCGGATTCGCGCAGGCCAGTACCATTAAACTTTCATCCTGTACCAGTTCGAGGGACTTGATTCGGCGCGGTTCCCGGAATAAAATATCTTTCTGTAATTGGTTTAGTATGCTGGACTGCTGATTGTCTGGGGCTTCATTAAGATTTGCCGTACCTCCTTTTTCCACAAAACACGCGGAATAATCCCAGTCACTCCATTGATTGAGCAGTCTGATATTTTCACGTCCGGGACGTCCCCAAGCTTGTAAAAACGGATTATCGTCTTCGTCCTCTAACAATTCTCCAAGTACATTTTCTGTTTCAGAGAAAGTTTTTTGTTTGCTAAAACGTTTTCGTTCTGCCTCCATGGAACGCAGAGCAGCGGCTTTTGACTCACCAAGACTTTGAAGATCATCCCAGAATTCCATGCATGGATTAAGGGCATAGACGTTAATGTCTCTCACCTGCGCCAATTGTTCAGTGAGCGCCTTTTGGTGAAATTGTGACAGATATGAAATACCAAAAACATGTAGTGGTTTTTTCTGGAGTTTTGAGTTTTGCTGATTTGGCTGCTGCTGACAAATCCGGTAAAGCTGAGTCAGTGTAAATAGTTCAGGTTTAAATTCAGCAGATGTTGATTTTTTCGCGTTGCGGTTGTGTTGTGAAATAATTCCTGCGTCCCCAAATAGTTCTGTCCAGAGTATTCGTTGCCAGCTTTCTGTACCAAGAGTTTCCGGATCAATTGCGTTTCGACCCGCCAGCCACGGAATCAAAAGGTCTTCATTACGGGAAAATTCGTATTCCTGAAACAAACGTGCCAAGCGTCCTGCAAGTTGATAAATCCGCTGTTCTCTTGCTTCCGGACGAGTCTTAGTTTGCGTGCTGAGATAGCTTTGTACGGGAAGCCAGAGGGGATCGGAGGATTCCAGCTTTTCCCTTAAAACTTCCAACAGCAAACACTGGATGGTTTCCGGCTTGAGCAAATCATAGTGCCGGCCGCTTAGCTTTGTTTTGAGACCTTCGTTGATTGCCTTTTCCAGTGTGATAAAACGCAGGTTTGCGGAAATTCCGCTTTTTTGTGCCAGTTTAAGCGAAATCCACATTTGCAGACTGAAATTAGGCACAACGATGTCCGCGGAATCAAACGGATCCCGTTTTTCAAGTTCTTGTGCCAGCGGCGCAATCAGACTTTCTAAGTGGTTTGAATAGTGGAGGCGGGGCATTCGTCAATGATCATTTGTCTATGATCAATGAACATTGAACATGAACAGGCACGATGAACATTGATCAGGCGAGTCTAAAATCATGAAGAACCTGGTGCACGGAACACCGGATTGATCACCTCAATTGAAGCGGAATCGCGCAAGCGTTTCAGTTCCTTGCTGAGCAGGGCTTGCTGCATGTTCTGCAGGAGTTGCAATCTTAATTTGTCTTTCTGTTCTGTAGCATTTTCCGCAGACAAAGTTCGTTTTTTGAAGTGAATCAAGTCTGCCCGATTTTCATTCAGACTTAAGCCAAAACGCGAGTTTTCATTCAAATGCAAACCTACTTTGCGGAATTCTGTGTTGAGCCCAATATTTGGCAGGAATCTGGTGTTTGCGGTAAATTCCAAGGTTTCGATTTGAAGTCCATGTTTCTTGACAAGTTTATTTAATGCTTTCCCTGACTGGGCTTGGTTTAAAACTTTTTTTGCGGTTTCAAGAGCAAGTACACCGGCTTTTTCCAAACGTACAGCAACCTGCACGTCTTCCTTTGCATCTTCAAAAAGACGTGTCTCAGGTTTTTTGGTTTCACTAAGACGGTAGATCACATGTCCCAAAACAGGGTTACGTTTCCATACCCCCATTTCTCCGGATTTGCGCCGCAATAATTCCGGCACAAGTTCGGCGGCGGAACCAAGTCCGCTAATGACTTCAGTACTGTCAAACCATTCCGCGCTAAGAACCTCTCTGTTCAATTTTTGTGCTTCTTCCGCAAAGGATTCACCCGCCAATCCGGATAAGCGATCGAGGTCTTCTTCAAGTCGTTTTTCTGCTCGCCTTTCCTTGAGAATAACAGTAATTTCTTCACGAGATTCGTCTAATGATTTTGTGATTTTTTCCTTGCGCTCCTCTACTTTAATCAGGTGCAGTCCAAAAGGAGACTGAACAATATCACTAACTTGTCCGGCTTCCAAATTAAAGGCAGCGGCTTCAAATGCGGGAACCATTTCTCCAGGTTTAAACCAGCCCAAATCACCACCTTCTGCCGCGGTTCCATCTTCAGAATGCTTTTTTGCCAGTTCCTCAAATGATGAACCGGCTTTGATTTTTGTCAGCAATTTGTTGAGCTGCTCTCGTTTTTCCTCTTGCTCTTTTTCAGGTGCATCCGGAACAAGTTTGACAAGAATGTGACGGGCTTTTACTTCCGGCGGAGTAACGTAGTTGTCCGCATATTTTTTGTAATAACGACGTACCTCACGTTCCCGGACGTTTACATCGCCTTTGTAGTTCTCTGCGGAAATTGTGAAATATTCCATGCGGAATTGATTCAGGGTTTGAAAATCCTGAGAATTATCCTGAAGGTGTTTCCTGAGTTCAGCATCATTTGCAGAAGTTCTTTCAACAAAAGACTGTGGATCAAAATATACGTACTCGACTTCAATTTTCTCAAAATTTCTCTGGTAGGCCTGTTCCACTTCTGGGTTACTGATCACCAGACCTGTACCAAGCATTTGCTGTTTTTTGGCAAGTAAAATGTCTGCTCTCAAAGAAGTTTCATATTCGTGACGTACAATCCGGTTTTGACTCAAAACTGTTTCATAAGTATCATAATCAAACTGACCGTTTTGTTGAAAAAAGGGCTGCTTGCGGATAAAATTTTGAAGCTCAAAATCAGTGGCCACCAGGTTGAGCTCGGCGGCATCAGTCAAGAGCAAATATCGGTCAATGAGTTGATTAAAAACCTGTTGCCGTAAATTAAGCTGTTCCGCGAATTGCTCCGCGTTCTCGCCAAACTGCTGCTGCAAAGCACGGAGCCTGTTTTGGTATGCTTCTCGATACTCCTTAAGTAAAATTTCCTGATCATTGACTTTGGCTACAACTTCCTTGCGGTCACCAAAAAAACTGCCTACTCCAAACGACAATACAAAGGTGATGGCAATTACTCCCATGAGGAGTTTGAAAAATATGTTATTTGAATATTCTCTTAATTCCTGAATCATTCGAGTCCTGTTTTTATTTTAGTTTTGTAATATCAGCTATTATGTTAATAAATAATGAATCTGTAAAAAGTCATAATGACACCCTTGCTTGTCATTCCCGCGAAAGCGGGAATCCATTATTTCAGATACTTACAAGTTCCTGGATTCCCGCTTTCGCGGGAATGACAACTAATTTCGAATACATCTTTAAATAACCCTTTATTAGATTTAATTTTTGACATTTTTGCAAGTCAAACTCAGTATCAGCGCCTAAAAAGTTCTATATAATTCTTTTGTTTTTCAAGGCTCGCAAGTCATTTTTAGTTCGTTATCAAGAGGTTGTTATGCTAAAATGAACATTCTCTCTTTGAAAAAAAACATGCCCGCGACAAAAACAACTACTGATTATAAAATAATTGATTTCGCAGGAATTGCGGGACAAGTCCTAAAATGGCGGAAAGAAGGTCGGAGTCTGGTTTTTAGCAACGGCTGTTTTGATTTGTTGCACGCGGGACACGTCAGGTATTTACAGACAGCGGCGACTTTTGCTGATATTTTCATCCTCGGTCTGAATTCCGATTCTTCTGTGCGTAAGTTAAAAGGAAGTCAACGTCCAATCATGTCGCAAGACGATCGTGCATTATTACTAAGTGCGCTTGAAGTTATTGATTGTGTTGTTGTTTTTGATGAAGAAACACCGGCACGTTTAATCGAAACAGTTCTTCCGGATGTATTGGTTAAAGGCGGAGATTATCTTGCGGAGGATATCGTGGGTTATGATGTTGTTACAAAAAATGGAGGACGAGTGGAAATTGTTCCTTTTGTTGAAGGAAAATCAACCTCAGGCATTGTCAATTTAATTATGGAGTAGGCATGATCGTTGTTACGGGCGGAGCAGGATTTATCGGCAGTAATATTATCAAAGGGCTGAATGACGCTGGAGAAGAAGATATTATAGTCGTTGATAATTTGAGTAATGCAGAAAAGCATCTCAATCTCAACAGTCTCCAAATTGCGGATTATCTTGATAAAACTGAATTTTTGCAGAAGTTCAACAAGTTTCAAAACGTGAGTACGATTTTTCATCAAGGTGCCTGTTCTTCAACAACAGAGCAGGACGGCAAATACATGATGTCGAATAATTACGAATATTCAAAAACTCTGCTCAGCTATTGTCTCGAAAACAAAATAGATTTTCTTTATGCATCCAGCGCCTCAGTTTACGGTAGCGGAAAGTCCGGTTTTGATGAAAAACGCGAAGCGGAATATCCGCTGAATGTTTATGGTTTTTCCAAATTTGCTTTCGACAATTATGTACGGCGTATTTTACCTCAAGCCGAAAGCCAGGTTTTAGGACTGCGTTACTTCAACGTTTATGGGCCGCAGGAAAATCATAAAGGACGCATGGCATCAGTCGCGTTTCATCTTTTTCATCAGTTGCAGGAAACAGGAAAGATGAGGCTTTTTGAGGGCAGCAGACATTTCCGCCGGGATTTTATTCATGTAACAGACTCTGTGAAAATCAATCTGCATTTTTACGAAACCAAAACCAGTGGAATTTTCAATGCCGGAACCGGAAAAGCACGCAGTTTTGAGGATATTGCCACCACTCTCCAAAACCTCCACGGCAGTGGTGAAATCGAAAGCATTCCTTTCCCGGATGACTTACGCGGCAAGTATCAGGAATTCACTGAAGCCGGACTTGAAAACTTGCGAGGTGCCGGATACAGCAAGGATTTCATGTCACTGGAAGATGGTGTTGGGCAATATTATGAGCTGCTTTCTGCAACCGATGGACGGTATGTTTGAAGCGTGTGAGCATTTTCAATTAATGTAAAATTGATCAATGATTATTTGCAGAAGTACATTGATTTTTTTGAGAACAGCCCCAAGATTTGGGGTTAAGAAATTAGCACCACCTATTGATTATTTGTAGTTTTACAGAGAGTATTTTGAGAACAGCCCCATGAATTGGGGTTTAGAAATTAGCACCACCAAATGATTATTTGCAGTTTCACAGAGAGTATTTTGAGAACAGCCCCATGATTTATCATGGGGAAAAAATCAGAACATTTTCTAATAAAACCGTTTTAACGGTTTCCGAAAATAAAAATCCCATGAAAATATTTTTTCATCTTCTTAGTCTTTTACGGAAACACCAGCAAAGTTTTACAAAAAAGACAATCTTCTTTCGCTAACTGAAAAAATATAATAATGCCCACAAATTATTCTACAGAGGATATTTCCGACTCCGCCTTTACTGAACTTCAGACAGGGAAACTGCCGGGTTTCCTTTTTGTTGATCACATTGCAATTGCAGTTTGTGCCGGAGAGCTGGAAGCTCAGTTGAAAATGTATCTGCAAATGGGTTTCCGCGAACTGCACCGTGAAGAAATGGGCGGAACGGACCAGGTTCTGGAAGTTCTGCTTCAAATTGGAGAAAGCCCAAATTTGATTCAACTGCTGGAACCTCTCTCTGCAGAATCTCCGGTACAAAAACAAATTGACCGAAACGGAGGGCGCGGCGGATTGGCACATGTTGGGTTTCGGGTGAAAAGCGCGAAGGCAGCTTTTGACTTTCTCAAAGCACAGGGTTTCCGGATTGTAGATGATGCCCCACGTCCCGGTTCTCGCGGCACAACCGTCTTTTTTATTCACCCCAAATCTCATCAGGATACACCTTTTGGGGTACTCTATGAAATAGTTGAAGA
>JAESQU010000191.1 GCA_016764995.1 SAR324 cluster bacterium
ATGCGGATCGTCTTCCAGCCATGAGCGCAGTGTATCGAGGTCTGTTTTCAATTTGGTGATTCGTTTAGTTTGCCGGACATCTGGAACGTTCCACTCCGCCACATGTTGCCGGGCACGAACCAGCAAATACCGGAAGTGTTCAAGGCGTTCCGGATCGGCTTTGAATTGTCCCCGCACTCGCGCCAGCGCGGTTTCACGAGCGTGCATCCAGTTGTGAATCAGAATGGGGTGGCTGACAAGAAAGGGTGCCATACCAAGTCCGGTCGCATTGCCGATGCCAAGGTGCCGCTTGTAGTCCGGATGCAATGGAACGAAAGTTTCCGGAGCACGGCAGCGGGCGATATGTTCCACAAGATCGTGGGTGAATGCACGGATGAGATAAACTGTGAGCAGTTCTACCCGGAAAGGTCCGGACATTCCCGGACGTTTGGCAATTTTGGCGCGGTCGGCGACTCCAAATTTGCCGTTGCCGTAAACTGCCGTAGTGCGCATCAGATAGCCGACGCTGCCGAGCAGATCGAGGTCCGGCTGCTTTCCGCTGGCAAGACGATCCACCACATGTGAAAAAAAGCGCACACTCTTGTTTGCCCGAGACAACACGAGTTCGCTGGGCAGGTATCTTCCGGCTTCCTGAAGCGGCGCGTTCTGAGCGAGGCGGTCAAGATCATCATCGGTCGGTTCGCCATCAAACAAAACGAAAGTAGCATCCCACGCCTCGGCGATAACGCGGTCGGAACGCCGCTTGGGATCGAGGTAATTGGAAAACGCGACAAGACTGTATGTCCATTCCGGTGATTTAGCGCAGATAACCGCCCGCCCAAAACCGTCGTCATCGATATCCCAGCGGATGCGTTCAATCCGCCAATCTTGGCCCGCCATGTGCCGCAACAAGCTCGGCATGAAACTCAGTCGAGTTGCAAAAAAACTACCCATACGGTCAAGTCGCATAACCTGTTCGGGTGGACGGAGCGGAAAATTCATGGAACTTGTTGCGTTTGATTTTATACAGTCATTTTTTCAAAACAAAAAAAGCATTTGGACCCGCACAAAATGCTGTCTGGATTTGCAGATGATAAACGAAAACGACTGTTTTGCCGCCGACCATTTCCGCAAACTCAAAGCGCCACATTGTGGTTTTTTGCTGAAATTCCCGCTGAAGGACTTTAAACCGTTTCATTTCCCTTAGCAAAACATAGGCTGCCGCAGGATGCCATTCTGACTCCAGTGAACTGCCGTAGATTCCGGAAACTTTGTAATCAGTTTTTTGATCAACTGCTTTTGCACAAAGATTCTCCGGCTTTATTTCAGACTCTGCGGCATGAACAAACGTTTCACTCAACAAACATAAAACAACAAAAAACACGCGCATCATTTATTTCAGCATAATAGGACAAACTCTGACTTTATCTTCCTGCAAATCAATTTGGTGAAATGAAGATTTCTGTCCCCTATAAAGAGTTGAGGTAGAAGAGGCAGAATTTACCAGCAGCAATTCCGGAGCAGAATCTCTTTGCAGACGATGAAGCCAATTCAGATGAATGTGTCCATGTAAATAAAGACGAATGTTTGGATGACGCAAAATCCAGTTCCTGACCGGGACAAGATTGTAGAGTTCATGAAACTGATCCAACTTCCAGCCTTCCGGAAAAGTCAGTGGATAGTGATTAACAATTACAAAACGCGTCTTTTCCGGAAAACTACGAAGCAGATTTTCTGTAGCCTGTATTGTACTTCGACGCACCGTACCCGCAGCAGATAACCAGTCGTTTGGATGTGCGCTATCCCAGCCGACGATTACCCAGTCAGGGTTTAGTTTCCGCACATGAATTTCCGCTCCACCAAAAAATTCTCCAAAATATTTTTTGTATAAATCCGGTTTTTCGTCTTGTTGAATATATCGATCATGGTTTCCCGGAATAATCGTAACTCGCTCCGGATCTTTGAGTAGCGGTTCCAGCGTTTCTCTTGTCAATGCAAATTCTCGTTCCAATGAAAGTTGTGTCAAATCTCCGCTAATTACCAGATGATCCCATTTCATCTTTTGAATTTGCTCAACAAGTCGTTTGGCCCGTTGGAGAGGAAATTGTCCAGCACGCCGTAAAAGTAAATTCGCCGCGCCTAAAACTCTTTTTGACTTCCATTCTCGAAAATTGTGTGGATATGTGTGGAAATGCAGATCGGAAATGTGTATGATAGTTGCGTTCATAATTGTTTTAAATCAGTTCTGCAAACTGTGTTAAATTTTACAGTGAAGTCCAGAATGAAATAATTAGTTAAAGTTTGATCATTTGCAGGAAAAACTTTTTTGAGCAGAATGCCTTTTTATTGCCTTGTTCGCAAGCGTTCTTTTTTTCTGATGGAGCGCAAACCAGTTTTTAATTGCCACAATCTCAGGAGGATTCATGGTCATATTTTTATTTGCTTCCGCGTTATTTGGACTTGGAATAGCGCTCATTTATTATGTCAAAGTTTCCAGTATTCCGCTAACACAGGGAATAGATAACCCAGAAGAAGCCGAAAAACTCATAAAAATCCACGGTGCTATTGCCAGAGGCGCAATGGCTTTTCTGAAAGCAGAGTACAAATATATGGCTTACTTCATGGCGGGATTTGCAATTGTGATCGCCTTGCTGATTGATGATCCGCATACTCCTGATGTTAATGAAGGAATCTACACAGCAATTTCATTTTTGCTGGGCTGTGTTATTTCAATCCTCTCCGGATTCATCGGGATGAGGATTGCAACCATCGGAAATGCCCGCACAACCACTGCCGCAAAAAAATCAATCGCGGCTGCATTTTCTGTCGCACTGAACTCCGGTGCTGTGATGGGTTTCGGTTTGGTCGGCTTGGCAGTGCTTGGACTCATCGGCATTTATCTGGTGCTTGAGGCACTTCTCCCCGGAATTGAAAAACATATTTTGATGGAAGTCATGGCGGGTTTCGGACTTGGCGGTTCTTCTATCGCGCTTTTCGCGCGTGTAGGCGGTGGTATTTTTACCAAAGCGGCAGACGTTGGCGCAGACCTTGTCGGCAAAGTTGAAAAAGGTGTTCCGGAAGATGACCCACGCAATCCGGCGGTGATTGCGGATAATGTTGGAGACAACGTAGGTGATGTTGCCGGAATGGGTGCGGATTTATTTGGTTCCTGCGCGGAAAGCACATGCGCTGCCTTAGTCATTGGTGCGGTTGCATTTGCTACAAATCTGGAAGCTCTTTTATTTCCAATTTTAATTTCTGCAGTCGGCATTCCAATCAGTCTTGCTACCATGTTCACTGTACGCGTGAAGGAAGAAAAAGACGTCGCGCCCGCCTTAAAACGACTCTTGGTTGTGGCAACAGGATTAAGCGCGGTTGTCATGTATTTTGTCTCCATGTGGGCACTTCCGGAAAGCTTCGAAATAAATGGTGAAAGTTATACAAACTTGGACGTATATTTGTGCTACTTAACCGGCGCAGTCACAGGATTATTGGTTGGTCTGCTCACCGAATACTATACATCACACGATTTCAAACCGGTACGGGAAGTCGCAAAAGCCTCCGAAACCGGTGCGGCGACCAATATCATTTTCGGGCTTGCTCTGGGTTACCAAAGCGCCGCC
>JAESQU010000192.1 GCA_016764995.1 SAR324 cluster bacterium
TTATTCCTTTTTTCAAAAAAGTACAACTATTTTTCTGGTAAAAAATAGAGAAATTTGTTGTTTTATAATAATATTGTTTTATTTCATTGGTTTATAGATATTTATTTTTATTACTCATGTGGCGTGAACAATACTATATTATATTAAAGACATCTCTACAAACCGTTCCCTGAGCGGAGTAGCTTGGCCTGAGCTTGTCGAAACGTGAGCACGCAAACTATGCATCGAACATTTTAAAAACAAGATTTTAAGGATTTCCCCTGGATCCCGGATCAAGTCCGGGATGACAAATGGGAATATGGATACACAAAACAAAGGAACGTAATTCTTGATGCATTCATAAATTGTTGTCATTCACGCGAAAGCGGGAATCCATGGAAACTGCTGCAGATTTTGGACTCAACCTGATTGTGTGTCTGGGTCCCGGATCAAATCAGGGATGACCAAAGGGAATATGGAAATGGAAAAAATCTTGACAAAGATTAGTCGTGTGACTAAACTAGATAAAAATTAGTCACACAACTAACAATTAGCATGTCACAAGACACAAGAAAAAAGTTATTGGAAGGCGCACAGAAATGTCTGGTGCAGGAAGGTTTCCGCAAAACATCCGTCAAGGCGATTGCGCGTTATGCCGGAGTCAATCACGGACTGGTACATCATTATTTTGGTTCCAAGGAAGAATTATTGGCCGCACTGGTGCAGGCTGTAGCAAATGGAGAAAGTCGTCCATTCTCATCCGGGGCAAATGTTGTTGTGCCGCCCACCGGAGAAGTTTCAGTTTTGGGTTCTGAAGAAATTGAAACTTTTGCCAAAAAGAAACTCGTTCCCCACCTGACGTCTGATTACAACAAATTTGTGATGGAAATGCTCATCATGAGCGCGGAAATGCCACTTGTTGCCGAACAGATAAGGACGTTGCTGAACAAGCGCCGTGAATGGTTCGGACAGCTTTTGGGTATACATGATCCGGGACTATTGCTACTCATCACCGGCGCGTTGATGGGATTGATGCTTCAATATAAATTGGACTCATCCATAGACTTGGAAAAAGCGGTTACCAAGTTGTTCCGCATGATATATCAAAATAAATGATAGTGAAAAACAATGATGAGACTGTAAAAGCCAAAAACTGCGTAAAAGGTGTTTAACCACAGAGAACACAGAGAACACAGAGAGAATGACTACTTTTTACTACTTTGACAACAATAGTTTATGAAAAAAATAATCGCAAAAATTGAAGCTCGTTTTGAACAACTTGGTTATTTCGTCTTTGCCCGGCGTTGGCATGTAATTCTGGCGGCTTTGGTCTTGTTTGGAGCATTGGCTTCACAGGTTCCAAATATAGTCATCGATACATCCAATGAAGCATTTTTTGAAGCGGATGATCCGATACTGACGCAGTATGACGCATTCCGCGATCAATTTGGACGTGATGAAGTAGTGGTTGTGACCATCCAACCAAAGGATGTTTTTGAGCGTCAATTTTTGGAGCAACTCAAAGCATTTCACGAGGATTTGGAAAACGAGGTTCCGTATCTGGACGAAGTAATCAGTTTGGTCAATGTGACTTCCATCAAAGGTGAGGCGGATGAATTGCTGGTGAAGGAACTGCTGGAAGACTGGCCGGAAGATGAAGCCGGAATTGCCGCGCTTAAAAAGGATGTACTCTCCAATAAATTTTACAAGAATTTGCTGATTTCCGAAGACGGCACCTTTACTACCGTAATCATACGATCAAATGCTTTTACGGGAGAAGATACTCTAACGGAAGATTCCGAATTTGGAGAGGATATGTTTGAAGATGAAGGCGATTCCGATTCTACGGAAAATGCTGATGTTTCAGAATTGGGGGAAGCTCCTTCAGACCGTATCTCGGAGCAGCAAAATACAGAATTTACCACCGCAATAGCAAGCGTTGTCCAACGTTACACCACTCCGGAATTTCCCACAAACGTCGCCGGTTCTCCGGTAATGACCGGAGTTCTGAAAGATGAAATGATGCGTAATATTCCGCGCTTCACTTTGATGGCACTGGGTTTGATCGCGATTTTGTTGCTGCTCTTGTTCCGGACTCCGGTTGGAGTTTTTCTGCCTTTGTTGACGGTTATTATGTCTCTTATTTCTGCCGTTGGTTTGATGTCTCTTTCAGGAACGCCATTCACTGTAGTTACTCAGATACTGCCTTCTTTACTGTTGGCAGTCGGTGTCGGATATTCCGTGCATTTATTGACCATTTATTTTCATCACGTTCAGCGCAATGGTGACAAAGAAAAGGCCATCGTCTTTGCGCTCGGACATTCCGGTTTAGCAATTTTTATGACCAGTTTGACCACCGCCGGTGGCTTGATTTCCTTTGTACCGGCTCCTCTTGCTCCGGTTTCTGCTTTGGGTTTATTTGGTGCAATCGGGGTTTTGCTGGCCGTATTTTACACTTTATTTTTTGTTCCGGCGGTTTTAGCGGTTTTGCCGGTCAGTAAAAAGCGCATCGATTCCGATTCCAAACGATCCAGTTTAGCGGATAAGATTCTTGGAGGGTTTGGAATGTTTGCGGTCAACCGCCCCTGGACAGTGGTTTTGGGTAGTGTATTGCTGGCCTTCGTAGCGGTTGGTGGTATCACGCAGCTCAGGTTTTCACATGATGTGATTTCGTGGTTTCCGGAAGACAATCCAATTCGGCTGGCAACAGAGGTCGTAGATGAAAATCTGAAAGGCGCCACCACTATTGAATTCATTATTGATACGGGAAAAATAAACGGTGTGAAAGATCCTGATTTCATGCAGCGGCTTGATGATTTCAATCATTTGGCAGAACAGTGGAAACCTGCGGCTTCAGCTGATTATGAAAATTTGCAGGTTGGAAAATCTTCTTCAATCGCGGATACTCTCAAGCAAATCCATCAAGCCCTGAATGAAAATCAGGAAGAGTTTTATGTGGTTCCGGAAGATCGTGATTTGATAGGACAGGAATTGATTTTGTTTGAAAACAGCGGTTCCGATGATTTGGAAAATGTTGTTGATTCTCAGTTTTCCCAGGCACGTATCACCGTCAAAACTTCATGGGCCGACGCCGGAGCTTATACGGAGATGATTCGGCAACTTGAAGAAATCGCTCATGAACTTTTTGCTGATGCAAAGGAAATCATAGTTACCGGACTTGTTCCTTTATTGGTGCGTACCATTGACCTTGTGATGCTGAGCATGGTTATCAGTTATTCCGCGGCAGCCTTGATAATTACACTAATGATGATCTTATTACTGACCGATTGGCGTTTAGGACTCTGGAGCATGATTCCGAACTTCCTGCCGATTCTGATGGGATTGGGATTGATGGGCGCTTTGGATTTACCTCTGGACATGGCTTCGATGCTTGTCGGCAGCATAGCACTCGGATTGGCTGTGGACGACACGGTGCATTTTCTGCATAATTTCCGGCGCTATTTTCATGAATCCGGAAATGTGAAAGAAGCGGTTTCCAACACTCTTCAGACTGCCGGACGTGCGATGTTGTTTACAACGGTTGCCTTGTCGATTGGATTTTTTGTTTACACACAGGCAACCTTGAAAAATTTATTCTCATTTGGTTTAATCACCGGATTCACGATTATTATGGCCTTGCTCGCGGACCTCCTGCTGGCACCGGCAATGATGGCCTTGATTTACCGCAATCAAGATGCAAATTCTAAATTAAAGGAAACACTATGAAACTCAAAAACTTGGTTTTAAATACAATCGGTATTTTCATTTTCTCGACAATTTTTTCAGGAACTATAATTTTTCCGGAAAAAGCATACGCGCTCAGCGGACGTGAAATCATGGAAAAGGTTAATGAACGTGACGACGGTGACCGTTCAATTTCGGAAATGGAAATGATTTTAATTGACAAAAAAGGTAAGAAGCGTGTCCGGAAAATTAAAACATACGGCCGGGAAAAAGGCAAAGACTCGCAAAGTTTGATGTTTTTCCTCTCGCCGGCAGATGTCAAAAATACCGGATTCCTGACTTTTGATTATGACGAGTCTGGAAAGGATGACGATCAGTGGCTTTATCTTCCGGCACTGCGTAAAACTAAACGAATCGCGTCGGGTGACAAGAGCGGTAGTTTTATGGGTTCGGATTTGAATTATTCGGATATGACTTCGCCGGACCTTGATCTTTACGATTATACCTTGATGAAGGAAACTGAGGTCAAGGGAACCAAAGTCTGGCAAATCAAGACCGTTCCTAAAACCAAAGCAGAAGCAGAAAAAAGTGGGTACAGCAAATCGGTTGTTTTCATTCGGCAGGATAATTTTATGATGATTCGTGCCGTGCGCTGGGTTTACAAAAAGAAACGTAACAAGTATTTTGACGCGCGTAAAATTGAAAAAATAGACGGAATTTGGGTTTCAACCGAACTTCATGTGACAACCAAATCCGGAAAGAAAACTCTGCACAAAACGATCTTGAAGCAAAATAATATCCGCTTTAATCAGGATGAGGTGAATGAGGATTTGTTTACAATCCGGAGGTTGGAGAAAGGATTATGATTATTGAAAAAGGCACTGTGGCACTAAGGCAGAAAAAAGGCACTGAGTTACAGATGGTAGCCCCGAACTCGGTTTTGAGGTTTAGTTTCAGTGTTTCACCTTTCGACTCTGTTTCGACTCTCCTTCGACTCCGCTCAGGGCGCCGTCTCAAGAACCACGCTCAGGGTAAAGATTTGCAGATGGTAGCCCCGAACTCCGTTTCGGGGTTTGCGGTTAACAAACCGTTTCGTTTAAGATCTGCTTTATCCACCCTGTTTTTCGTTTTTATGTTGTTAATTGGAATCGGAAGTTCGGGTGTGATTTTGGCTCAGGATACTTCCGATGATTCCGGACTTGAAGAGGCACTTTCCGGATTTGACGATGAAGCATACGCCGATGAAGATGACGCGCTTTCCGGATTTGATGATGAAACGGATGAAATCCAAAGCGAAGAAGAAAACGAATCCGGAAATGATAAGGAAAGCTGGACACAAAACTTACGCAGCTTTTCCGGAAGTACCGGAATTAGCCTCAGTTACAGTTACGCCAAAGACGCGCCTGCGGACAAGACACAAGCGGACTGGAGTGGATTGACAAAACTTCGCCCCTACTTTTCCTTGACGTGGGATGCGAAATTCGGAGAAAACTGGAAAACGCGAATTTCCGGAAAAGCATTTTATGATTTTGCATTTGGAATGAAAGACAGAGAAACTTTTTCGGATGAATTGCTGGCTGAACTGGAACAGGAATTCGAAATGCGTGAAGTCTATCTTGAAGGAAGTCCTTTCGGAAGTTTGGATGTGAAATTCGGAAAACAGATTGTGGCCTGGGGAGTCGCAAACAGTTTACGCGTGGTGGATGTGCTGAATCCGACCGACAGCCGCGAATTCGGCATGACTGATCTGGAAGACGTGCGTTTGCCGATTGCGATGACAAAACTTGATTATTATCTCGGTGATTTGAAACTGGAAGCGGTCGTGGTGCATGAAATAAAATTTAATAAAGCCGCACCTTTTGGCAGTGATTTTAATCCGGCGCCGATTCAACTAACAGAAGTCATTCCGGAAAGTTCCACGGAAAACACGGAATACGGTTTGGCCATAATTGGTACATTCAGCGGTTGGGACGCGTCTTTACATTGGGCACAGTATTATGACGACACCGCTCATTTCAAAACTTTCGTTCCCGGAGTCGGAGCGGTACCGACGCTTGAACTGCGTCACAGCCGTTTAACAATGGCCGGAGCGACTTTGAGTATTCCATCCGGGAATTTCCTCTGGAAAGCGGAAGCGGCAAAATTGCAGGGGATGGAATTTGCCCTTGTGAACGACAAAACTTTTTCACGGACTGATGTTCTGGTTGGCACAGAGTATTCCGGATGGAGCGATACTTCACTTACTCTTGAATTTGGAGTACAGCACCTCAACGATTTTGATGAAAAATTGGAAGAATCTCCAGATTCGGAATTGGAAGATCGAATCGCTACCACATTCAGTTTTATGCAGGATTATTTAAATCAGGCTCTGCACCTGAACATGGTCGGTATGATGATCGGCAAGAGCGGCATGGACGGCGGGATCAACCGTATGTCTCTTAAATACGATGTGATGGACGCTCTTTCTGTCTCTGGCGGAGTGATGGTTTATCAGACCGGAGACAATGCCTATTTTAAAAGTTTAAATGATAACGACCGTCTTTTCTTTGATGTTCGTTATTCTTTTTGATTTACTCAACAGTCCCGAGTAGTGCCGTGTCGTTCCAAATTAAATAAAGTTAACTTTCACGATATCAGTACTTTAGCATCCCTCATCCTTTGGTTGAAAAGACAAACTGTATTCAATAAAATTGGATTCTTACAGGAGCTCGTGACTCGCGAGTAATTTAAAACATTAGCTTAATAAAAATTCCAAAAAACATTAATGTGGCTTGCACTTTATCCGACAATAATTCAAAATCATCCATCATTTTTTAGCTAAGTATTTTAGCATTTCAAATTAACTGAAACCGGAGGAGGATCGCATGTTACCTAGTTCTTCAAAATATTTGATAATTGGTGCAGGAATTCATGGACTTAGCACTTCTTACCATTTGGCGCTTGAATTAAAAAAACGGGGTCTTGGAAGCGGGAAAGATATCCTGATAATCGACAAATCAGGAGTCGGAGCAGGCGCTTCAGGAATTGCCTGCGGAGTTGTCCGCAACAATTATTTTCAACCCGCGATGCGTGAATTGATGGCGCACAGCGTAGAGGTATGGGAGAGTGATCCAAAAGCATACAGCTATCACCCGGTTGGTTACATGCAAATCAGTCCAGAAGTTATGCAGGCTGATATTGCCACAATCTATGAACAACAGAAGGCCATAGGCTATCCTTCAGAGTTTATTGAGGGTAGCGCTGACTCAATGAAATATATGCGTGGCTTATTTGACGATTGGCAGGCCAAAGGCATAACCTCAGTTTTACATGAAAAAAAGGGGGGATTTTCCAACAATATGCAGGCCATGAACGGACTTGCGGCAAAAGCCGAAAATGAAGGTGTTACAATCCTCAGTGATGTAGAAGTAACCGGACTTGAATATTCCGGTAAAGCAATTTCCGCAGTAGTCACGAATCGTGGAACAATACAGACTGATTATGTCGTTGTCGGCGTTGGTCCCTGGATAAATACTTTCTGGGATATGTTGGGACTTCCCAAGACAATCAGCGTTAAGGATGGCGATACTGTTCATGACAATGTAGAAATGTGGCGCTACTACTGTCTCCAGGAAGGAACTCTGGGCGTTGACCCAAATATGCTCAAAACGAATGATGGAGGCAGTCCGCCGGTACTTCACGTTGATACGGACGCGCCGCTTCATTCTGACATTGATGGACGTTTGATTACCGACAAAATGTGGGGCATTTATTATAAACCGGATTTCAGCTTTGACGGTGTGCAGGGCGGAGCGGCACCTTATATTGTGGACACAACAGGTGATGATTTCAGTCTTGATCCTTATGGTACGGAGTCACCGGACTTCGTAGTCGGCGAAGACTTTGTTGACATGTGGTGTGCCGCCTTAGTTTT
Organism: SAR324 cluster bacterium; assembly: GCA_016764995.1. Taxonomy (GTDB): domain Bacteria; phylum SAR324; class SAR324; order SAR324; family NAC60-12; genus Arctic96AD-7. Next base: position 7,577 of record JAESQU010000192.1, read on the forward strand.
TTGCCAGAAACGTTTTGAAGGCACAAGACACCTTTATCGTGGTGATCCTTCCGGAGGTTTGGGAGCGTTGGCTCCAGACAGTTTTCCGGTTTTTGATGAGTATCATGAAAACTGCTATGTGATTGCAGATTCCAACCACGGCTATAAGATGCTTGGTGTCGGTAAACTTGTTGCCGAATATATTGTGGGTGATAAAAGTAAACTGCTGGAACCGTTTCGCTTTTCACGTTTTGAGGAAGGTAAGTTGCATCCGGTCTCAAAAAGTCCATTTCCGTGGAGTTAACTGAATTTCATTCTTCAGTTGAGAGAAAATTCGCGGCTAGTTTTATGGGAGAAGAAACAACAGAAAATAACTTCAGGCCGAGAATTGAACGCCTACCGATTCAGGATCATTTTTTAGGCTGGCAATGTCGGGTGCGGGAATATGCGATGCGAAACAATGAGGGGCGCCCAACTCCAGGGATGTGCCCTCGTGTTCGTCTTGATAATGGAACGGAAGTGGCAGCGGCTTTGACGCTGTTACTCCTTCCGGTTCAGCCGCATGAAAGTATCCAGCAATTCCGTTTCTGGGTACAAAAAACTCATGATCCTCAGGAAAGAAACAAAAAAGCAATTCAGCTGCTCTCGTCCGCATTTTATCAACATATTGAGGATTTTAACGGTGTATTGACGGGACTCTTTCCTAATGAGTCGAAGACAGTGAAAACACTGTTAAAAGAGAAGAGCTGCGTGCTCGAGTTTGATTACCTGCAGCAGAGCTTCAGTATACCATGTAGTCTTGGAGAGTTGTCAAAAGAAGGAGAGGACTATGAGTTTACTTACTGGCACAACTTTCTTTTCAATCCTTACTTGTCCCCGGAAGTGACGATTCTCGGTTTCGTACCGGATTGGTCCACAGCCAGCGCGGACCCCCCTTCGTTCTAGACAGAAAAGAATAAGTTACAATCTGTGACTTATTTAGAACTTACCGTAGTTATCTCTGAGAACAACCATCGGATGGCGCTTTGACATCTGAAATTTGATCAACAATTCACGTGCGATCATGTCACGATCCTGCTGGTTATCAGGCAGTTTCACATCTTCAGGAACAGTTACCCAGCCGTTGATGTTTCTATCAAAGACGGCAGCCCGATCCTCTTCGTAACCCAAGTGGACGTCCTCCAGCCAGTTGAGGTCCTTCCAGTCCATAACCTCTAGATACTTTTTGAGGAAGGGCGTAAGCCTGTCATAGTCTGGGACAAGGTTTACGTCGTAACGATAGCCGATGTGCTGGCCAATCTCTTTCTCCCGGTTAGTTCCTAAATCCTCAGGAACAAGTTCATCTTTTTTACCCATTGTTTACCTCATTAGAAAGGAGTTCAAGCTTTTACTTTTTTACGGAAAGAATTAATCCAGAGTTAGAAATCAACTCAATCCGCATCGAGAAATTTTATCAGTAACGAGTCATGTCGGGGCGGCCAACAGTATGTTGTGAACCAGCCAATGGTACCTGAGCCAAAGCTGAGGCCTCCATAGTCAGTGCCGCAAGATCTTCCGGCTCCAGAGAATGGACATCCGTTTTTCCACAGGCACGTGCCATCATCTGACATTCGATGGTCAAGCAGTGCAGAAAGTTGTAAACCCGCTCTGCCGCTTTGTCCGGATCAAGTCTTTTTCGCAGTTCCGGATCCTGTGTAGCAACGCCTACTGGACAGCGTCCGGTATGACAGTGGTAACAGTATCCTGCTTCAACTCCCATCTCTTTTTGAAAATCTGCTTCCGGAATGTCCTTATTGCAATTCAAAGCCATCATAGCGGAATGGCCGATTGCCACCGCGTCAGCTCCTAAGGCCAGAGCTTTGGCTACATCCGCTCCATTGCGGATACCACCTGCATAGACCAGTGAAATTTCATCCGACAAGCCCAAATCATCAAAAGCCTTACGAGCTTGACGAATTGCCGCAATTCCTGGAACACCGGTTTCTTCAGTCGCAAGGTGTGGTCCAGCTCCAGTAGAACCTTCCATACCGTCGATGTAGATACTGTCCGGATTTGTTTTGAGTGCCATACGCACATCATCGTAGACCCGTGCTGAACCAAGTTTGAGCTGGATCGGAATTTGACTGTCAGTCGCTTCCCGGATTTCCTTGATTTTTAGTGACAAATCATCTGGACCGAGCCAGTCAGGATGTCTTGCAGGAGAGCGCTGGTCGATACCCGCAGGTAGAGAGCGCATTTCTGCAACCTGATCTGTGACTTTTTGTCCCATCAAGTGTCCGCCCAAACCAACCTTACAACCCTGGCCAATAAAAAATTCGCAACAATCAGCAAGTCTTAAATGATGTGGGTTAAAACCGTAACGTGACTGAATACACTGATAGAGCCACTTGGAGGAATAACGTCGTTCATCCGGAATCATCCCGCCTTCACCGGAACAAGTCGCAGTGCCTGCCATCGTCGCACCTCGAGCCAGCGCCGTTTTTGCCTCATAACTCAGTGCGCCAAAGCTCATGCCGGTGATATAGACCGGAATATCCAAAACCAACGGTCGCTTTGCTCTGGGACCGATTATTGTTTTGGTCAAACATTTTTCCCTGTAACCTTCAATTACGAAACGAGTCAA
>JAESQU010000193.1 GCA_016764995.1 SAR324 cluster bacterium
AGCCGTTAGCAAAAACTTTTTCCTGCTCCAAAGCAAAGAACTCTGGTGCAGTGTACGCGTCCGGAATCAAAGTCGAGGCTTGATCGACCGGTAAACGACTCAAACGATACGTTTCCGGTTGAGTGAAAGCAAGAGTCGGTATTCTTTGTTCACTGAAATTGCGCATAAATTTTCACAAATGATGCTTCGTTAAAAGTCAAATAACCGTGTCATTTCTAGCAAAACAAGAAATTTTGTACAAGCTGTTGCTCTAATTATGTTAGCTTTATCCCTCTGCACAAAATTACATAAAATTGCTTTAGTTTGTCTTTTTGCGAGATCATCTTAGTTGTGTTCTTCAAAAAACTCAACAAATTCAGCAAACATTTTTCCTCACACATTGCGTTTTTTTGAAACATTATCTCGTGATGTCAAAAACTAAGCGCGCATGATTTTGCCCTTTGGATCAAAAAGCGCTTCTACCTGCAAAGTTGCGGAACAGCGTTCTCCTAAAATTTCGATGGACCAGCCTTGTTTTTCATCCGCAATCTCTTTCGGGACATAACCCATTGCCACGGAAACACCGGAATTGTGAGCATAACCTCCGGAAGTAACCCAACCTTTGACCTCATCTTCAAACCAAATCGGTTCATCGCCAATCACATCCGCGTCATTTGCCTCAACCACAAAAGTGCGTAAACGCAGTGTAAGGCTCGCTTTTCCGCCGTCTGACTTTTCCTGAATAACGGCACGTTTGCCAATGAAATCGGCTTCTTTGTCGTGGGCTACAAAACGTCCAAGTTCTGCTTCCAATGGCCCATAAATCGGGCGGTATTCTCTAGCCCATGAACCGTAGTTTTTTTCCAGTCGCAAGGAATTCAGGGCACGGAGACCAAACAAACGGAGTCCGAATTCTTCCCCGTAAGATTCACTTTCTTTTTGCAGAAGTTCCATTACGTAGGATTGATAATCCGGAGTCATCCACAGTTCATAACCCAAATCTCCGGTATAACTCACACGACCCACCAAACATGAAACCATGCCGATGTCCATTTTCCGGATGTCCATAAAACGGAAATTTTCCGGAGAAACATCCTCATCGGTAATTTTAGCCAGCAGTTCACGGGACTTTGGACCGGCAATCGAAAGTCCGGAAAGTCCGGAACCGTGTGGAGTAATTTTCACATTTCCTGATTCCGGAAGATGAGTTTCAAACCAGCGCAAATGATATTCTTCCGCAATTCCGGAACCGGCAATGAAAAATTCTTCATCCGGAGCGTACTTTTTAGAATTAATATTTGCCAGCGTAAAATCTCCAATCAATTTTCCGTTTTCGTTGAGCATCGGTGCAAGCGTCATGCGTCCTGGTTTTGGAATTCGGCAAGCCAGCATTTTATCCAGCCATTCCGAGGCTCCGGAACCTTTCACCGAATATTTTGCAAATCCGGAAATTTCCATCAAACCCACGCCTTCTCGCACAGCCTTAACTTCCGCGGCAACATGTTCAAAATCGGTGGAACGGCGCCAGGAGAATTCATCTTTTACGCCTTGTGGTGCAAACCAAAGCGGAACTTCCAAGCCGAAAGAACTTCCCATTTGCGCGCCGGCTTTCCGCATTTTATCATAAACCGGAGTAGTCCTCAGCGGTCTTCCTGCGGGCAGTTCTTCGTTTGGAAAGCGAATCGAAAAGCGGCGTGAATAATTTTCCCGTACAGTGGCGTTGGTGTAAGGCCGAGTTGCCCAATCACCAAAACGGCTCACGTCCATTCCAAAAACATCAAATCCGGGATCGCCGTCTATCATCCAATTTGCCAAGGCTAAACCGACTCCTCCGCCTTGACTGAATCCGGCCATCACAGCGCAGGCACACCAAAATCCCGGAAGTCCACGAACCGGCCCAATCAACGGATTTCCGTCCGGAGCAAAAGTAAAGGGGCCGTTGATGACTTTTTTAATTCCGGCATTTTCAAACGCGGGAAAATGTTTGAAGCCGACTTCCAGCGATGGTGCGATTCGATCCAGGTCCGGAGGCAATAAATCCTGTCCAAAATCCCACGGAGTTACTTTTGGCGACCATGGTTTGCAGGCTTTTTCATAGGTTCCCATCAGCATCCCCATTTGTTCCTGACGCAAATAAAGTTCGCCGTCAAAATCTACTGCGTGCGGAATTTCGTGTCCTTTTTCTTTGTTAAACTCCATAACTTCCGGCATATCCTCGGTCAGCAAATACATGTGTTCCATGGCCAAAACGGGCAACTCCAAACCAACCATGCGTCCAACTTCACGCGCCCAGAGCCCTCCGGCATTGACAACGTGTTCTGCATGAATTTCCTGGATATCCCCGGAATCAGTGTTTTCCATGATCACACGCCAACCACCTTTCGGATGCGGTTGTAAATCAGACACGCGCACATGCTGATATATTTCCGCACCTTGTTTTTTAGCGGATTTGGCGTAGGCCCAGGTTGCTCCGGAAGGATCCAGGTGGCCTTCCATCGGATCATGCAGTGCACCCACAAATTGATCCGGATTGATCAGCGGCATAATTTCCTGTGCCTCTTTGGCACTGATGATTTCAGTCTCCATGCCGAGGTAGCGTCCTTTTGCATGAATGCTTTTTAGCCAGTCAAAACGTTCCGGAGTTGCCGCTAACATGATTCCGCCGGACATGTGCAGGCCAATATCCTGTCCCGAAATTTCTTCAATTTCCTGATAAAGTTCAATCGTGTATTGTTGCAACTTGGCAACATTCGGATCGCCGTTGATGGTGTGCATTCCGCCTGCGGCATGCCATGTTGAGCCTGAAGTGAGTTCTGAACGCTCCAGCAAAACCGCGTCTTTCCAACCCAGTTTTGTCAGGTGATAAAGCACACTACAACCAACTACGCCGCCGCCAATGACGACTACTTGAGTCTGTGATTTCATTAATTTATTCCATTGTTTGATTTTTTCCTGTAAGACTTGCAAAAATATACTTGAGTTTTCCTAAACATAAAAGCAATATGTTTTTATAATTATTCAGTGCTGATGCATTAGCAAAGAGTTCAGAATCGTAAAAAAACATCATAGAGCCACAGAAGTCGGCTTTAATATTTTTTAGAACTGTATCAAATTCAAAGAAAAAATGAAAAGTTTTGTACAATATTTTTTCAATTTCATCTTTCATCTTTCGAATTTAAACAAACTATAGTGGACCCCAAAAATGAGACAATGTGCTAAGGTGTATTTTCAATCAAATGGAGATACCAAATGGGCAGAAAAAAGTACAGCAAGGAATTGAAAGCACGAATAGCACTTGATGCAATCAAAGGTCAGAAAACGATAGCAGAATTAGCCTAATAAAGTGCAAACACTTTCAAAAAAGAACGATACTTTGTTTGATATTGTAGGTATTACAGAAGGAGAAGATGCAGAAGTTGCTCAAAATCATGATCAATATTTGTATGGAAAATAATGCAAAGTATTTTCGTAGATACTGGTGGTTGGTATGCGGCAATAGTGAGGAAGGACCATTACCATAACAGACCTGATAAAGGATGGAGTTTTACACTTTGCCCAACCTACAAATCGTCTCATCTTGTTTGAAAGGGCGAAAGATTTTTCGCCCCTACACCATTGCACGTTTTCCCTTTTGTTGTGCTTCCCTTCCCGTCCCTTCCCTTCCCTTCGACTCCGCTCAGGGTAAACGGCACCGCTCAGGGTAAACGTCTCCGCTCAGGGTAAACGTCTCCGCTCAGTGTAAACGGCACCGCTCAGGGAACGACTAAAACTGTACTGTGAAAGGTTCAGTTATCTTATAATTACTTGTAAAGCGAGTTTTTAGAGGTTCCCTTAAATATACTTCCGGATTTGCGGCTTGTGGTCTGAGCAAGCGGATGTTATTTTTTTAGTTCAGCTAAGATGTTTTTTTCAAAAATCCCAAATACGTGCGCTTTCGAGTGAATCGAAAAATTCTTGCTTAAACGATTATACTAATTTCAGCAAGATTTCTCACAATCGTCGAAATGACAAATTGAGGATTTCAGACTTTATAATGAACAACTAATAATGAAACGAGACCCACGTTACGATATTCTTTTTGAACCGGTAAAAATCGGTCCTGTGACTGCAAAAAATAGATTTTATCAAGTTCCTCACTGCAACGGGATGGGATATTTGCGTCCAAATAGTTTAGCCGAAATGCGGGGAATAAAAGCCGAAGGCGGTTGGAGTGTGGTCTGTACTGAGGAGGTTTACATCCATTCCAGCTCCGAATGTGATCCGATGGTAGAGGGACGTCTCTGGGACGACGGCGATATTCCCGCATTAGCAAAAATGACTGAGGCGGTTCATAGACACGGTTCTCTGGCCGGGATTGAACTGCAGCACGGGGGGTATTGCAGTACAAATCATTACAGCCGCATTCCACCAATAGCTCCAAGTACTATTTCCCATGACGACTACGCACCAGTTCAGGCACGTGCGATGAACAAGGCGGATATCCGTAACTTCCGCAAATGGCATCGTAAGGCTGCGCTCAGAGCAAAGGAGGCAGGTTTCGATTTGATTTATGTTTATGCGGCACACGCAGGAACACTCTTGACTCATTTCCTTTCAAGTCGTATCAACAAACGCACCGATGAATATGGTGGAAGTCTGGAAAATCGGGTGCGTCTTTTTCGGGAATTAATTGAAGACACAAAGGATGCTGTAGGCCACACATGCGCGGTAGCAGTACGATTTGCTGTTGATGAATTTTTGGGACCGCAGGGAATTACCGCAGAAAATGAAGGTAGAGAAATTGTAGAAATGTTAGCGGAACTACCTGATCTTTGGGATGTAAATATCAGTGACTGGAGCAAAGACTCCGCAACTTCACGTTTTGAGAGTGAAGGTTATCAGGAATCTTATATCAGTTTCGTAAAATCAATGACCACAAAACCTGTGGTTGGAGTGGGGCGTTTCACTTCGCCTGATACGATGGTCTCGCTGATTCGGCGTGGAATTATGGACATGATTGGTGCGGCACGACCCTCAATTGCGGATCCTTTTTTGCCGAAAAAAATTGAGGAAGGCCGTGCAGATGAAATCAGGGAGTGCATCGGCTGTAATATTTGTGTTTCCGGAGACGAACTTTCGGTGCCGATTCGCTGTACACAGAATCCAACAATGGGCGAGGAATGGAGACGCGGCTGGCATCCTGAAAGAATTGAGGCGAGTCAGAGCGACGACGGAGTTCTTGTAGTCGGCGGCGGCCCGTCAGGTTTGGAGTGCGCGCTTGCACTGGGACAGCGCGGATATCGAGTAATACTCGCCGAAACTTTAGCTGAACTAGGCGGGAGAGTCAGCCGGGAAAGTCGTTTGCCAGGACTTGCTGAATGGGGACGCGTCCGGGACTACAGGGTTCTTATGCTGGAAAAGTTGGCTGAAATCACGATCTACTGTGGAAACCCTCTAGGCGCAAATGAAATTATTGAGTTCAGCGCGGAAGATCAATTCGGTTATGCGCATGTACTGCTTGCAACCGGCTCAACATGGCGGCGTGACGGCATGGGTAGAAGACATAGAGAACCAATTCCGGGACTGGAAAAAATTCCGGTATTTACGCCAGATGACATTATGGACGGTGTTTCAGTAAAGGGCAGAGTTGTTATTTTTGATGATGACCACTATTACATGGGCGGAATTCTTGCGGAAAAACTGCGGCGGGAAGGGCACGAAGTTTTACTTGTCACGCCTGCACCTGATATTTCAACCTGGACGCACAATACCTTGGAACAGCATATAATTCAGAAAAAGCTGCTTGAACTTGGAGTGGAACTTGCCCCGCAGACTGACCTTGTAGCTGTTCATGCCGGAATGGTTGAACTTTCCTGTGTCTTCACGGACAGGCGAACCGAAAAAGCCTGTGACAGCCTGCTGCTTGTAACAGAACGGATGCCGAACGAAGAACTGTTTGAAGCTCTGGAAGCAGATCAAGAAAGGCTGACCAGCGCCGGAATCAAGACTCTCAGGTGCATCGGTGACTGTCTCGCTCCCGGAACCATTGCCGCCGCAGTGTATTCAGGTCACCTTGCGGCAAGGGAGTTGGAGTCAGAACCGCAGGAGGAAGTACCATTCCTGCGGGAACGGATTCAACTCTGAAGTGTTAGAAAAAACCGCGTAATTGTTTGAGTATATTGCTATTTTATCCCAAATTTATCTGCAGTCAGGTCGAGACACAGTTTTACCAAATCATACATTTCGTCAATTTGCTCGACCGTCATGGTCAAAGGCGGTGAGACGACCATCGTGTCTTTCAGAGCACGCATAACGAGATTGTTTTCAAAACAAAAGTTTCTGCAGGCATCACCAACTTTTTTTTCTTTGGGAAAAAACTGTCTTTTTTCTTTATTTTCCACCAGCTCAATCGCACCAAGCAGACCAACGTTACGGACTTCACCGACTATTGGATGGCTTTCGAATTCCTGCCAGCGTTTTTTCAAGTATGGACCGGTTTCGTTGGCAACTTTGTCAACGAGTTTTTCATCCTCAATTATTTTAATATTTTCAAGCGCAACCGCACATGAGACAGGATGTCCGGAATAGGTGAAGCCGTGGGCAAAATCGCCGCCTTTTTCAATCAACACATCCATTACTCGGTCATGCATCATAACTCCACCTATCGGCAAATAACCTGAAGACATCCCTTTTGCGATGGGCATCAGATCCGGTTTTATCCCAAAAGTTTCACTGCCAAACCATTTTCCGGTACGCCCAAATCCGCAGATGACTTCATCCGCAATCAAGAGGATTCCATATTTCTCACAAATTCTTTGAATTTCAGGCCAGTAAGTTTCAGGCGGAACAATGACACCACCTGCACCCTGAATTGGCTCACCGATAAATGCTGCCACCTTTTCCGGACCAAGCTCCTTAATTTTCGTTTCCAGACATTGAGCGGTTTTAAGTCCAAACTCATCTGGAGACAAGTCTCCGCCATTACCATACCAATATGGATGGTCAATGTGGACAATTTCAGGAATCGGCAAACCGTCCATTTCATGTGCAAAACTTTGTCCGCCTAAACTTGCAGCCGCAACAGTGCTGCCGTGATAGGCTTCTTTGCGGCTGATTATTACACGTTTCTCAGGTTTGTCAAGTAATCGCCAGTAGCGCCTGACTGTCCTCAGAACTGTGTCATTTGCTTCAGAACCGGAGTTGGTGAAAAATACGTGGTTGAAACCTTCCGGAGTAATTTCGGCAAGTTTTTTCGCCAGCGCAATTGCAGGCGGAGTTGTTGTTTTAAAAAAACTGTTGTAATAAGGCAAAACTTGTAACTGTTCATAGGCTACTTTTGCCAGATTTTCACGGCCGTAACCAACATTTACACACCACAGTCCAGCCATACCATCAAGTATTTTTTCGCCTTCTGAGTCCCAGAGATATATTCCATCTGCACGTGTAATTACGCGTGCGCCCTCTTTTAGAATGGCTTTCGGATCTGTGAAAGGATGCAGATGATGGTGACTGTCCAAGTGTTGAAGTTCGGAGGTACTTTCTTCAATATACATGCGCTTTATCTAATGCTAAAAGTTGTGTTTAAATTAAATCATTTTGATGACTCAGCAGCTAACTGCAAGGTTTCCAGTTTGCGTTTCTTTTCCCAACGGAGCGAAAGCCAACCTGCCAGTAAAACACCAAAGCTCACCAAAAAAATGATAATGGTGGCCAGTGCGTTTATCTTTGGGCTGACACCAAGTCGAACACTGGAAAAGACTTTCATCGGCAAGGTTGTTGAACCTGGGCCGGAAACAAAACTGGCAATTACCAAATCATCCAATGATAATGTGAAACCCAAAAGCCACGCAGCCAATAAGGCCGGTGAAATGATGGGCAGAGTGATTACGAAAAAAACCTTTAACGGTGATGCGCCTAAATCCATTGCCGCTTCTTCAATTGAACGGTCAACTTCCCGTAATCGTGACGAAAGAATGACTGTCACAAAGGCTGTACTGAAAGTCACATGGGCAATAAAAATAGTGAGCATTCCTCTTCCTGCCGGCCAACCTAAAGCTTGCTCCATTGCAACAAAAAGAAGTAACAGAGAAAGGCCGGTAATAACTTCAGGCATAACCAATGGAGCCGTAATCATGCCTGCAAATGTCAAATGGCCTCGGAACCTGCCAAAACGTACCAACGCAAGGGAGGCCATTAAACCGAGTATCAGTGACATACATGCGCACAAAAACGCGATTTTCAGACTCAGCCAGGCGGCATTCAAAATTTGCTGATCCTCAAACAACTCTACATAAGACTTGAAAGAAAATCCTGACCAAACTGTAACCAGTCTACTGTCATTGAACGAATATACAATCAGAATCAGAATCGGAACATACAAAAAACCGAAGCCGAAAATTAAACTGCTGATAGAAAATTTTGAGAGACCCTGATTTGACATTTTCAGAAAATAGGATGAAACAGCTAAATTCTGCACATACTATTATATTTCAGCAAAAGAGTCACTGAAAATAGCTTTTTGAAAATATTTTTCTTAGCTTGTCTGGAAATTTATGAAAAATAATGAAGAGTCGTTCTTGATCTGAACTCGGTGGAAAAAACTAATTTTTGATCTTGTTTCTTGCTAATATTAATCCTTCAAAAAGATCACTGGCGACCATATAGTTGGAATTTGTTTTTTGGGTAAAACATTCTGCCGCAAGGCCGTGCAGGTATGCTCCGGTCAAAGTCGCATGCAAAGGTGACATTCCCTGTGCGAGAAAACCGCCGATGAAACCACAGAGGACATCTCCGGAACCGGCTGTGGCTAACGCGGAATTTCCGGTGGGATTGATGTATATTTTTCCATCAGGACTTCCAATCAATGTGTGTGCTCCTTTGAGCAGCAGCACAACATTCCATTCTTGGGATAATCGTCGTGCTGTCGCAATTCTGTTTTCCTGAATTTCTGTTACACTCTGCCCACAGAGTCTCGATAATTCGCGTGGGTGTGGAGTGATGATGGTGCTGCCAATTCTTTCCTGCAAAGATTCCTCATCCAAATTATTTAGTCCGTCAGCATCAATCAGCAGTGTTGCATGCAGCAACTTTGTCAAATGCTGCACAAACTTGGCAGTTTGAGAATGAACTCCAAGTCCGCAACCCAGAACTACGGCATTATGGACTGAAGCAAGTTGTTCCACAAAATCCGCATGTTCTTCAGAAAAATATTCTGGTGCATTATGTGGACTGACAGTCATGATTTCCGGAGCTTGTCCGGGAAGATGATCAAGAAGTTCATTTGGAACACATGCGCTAACTAAACCGGCGCCACTTTTCAGTGCTCCCAAAGAAGCCAGACTTGCCGCTCCGCCCATACCGCTTGAACCGCAGACAGTCAGCAAATGTCCTGATGAACCCTTGTGTGCGTCCGGGAGACGTACTGGGATTAAATCGTTGACAAATTCTGCTGTCAACAAATAGGTAAATGGGTTTTGTTTATTTCCGTAAAATTCGGTTTCAGCTTCTTTTACAGGAATAATTTCAGGCCAATATTCCGGAATTGAAATATCCGCGATGTGGACTTGTCCGGAATAAAGCACACCTGGATATTGAAAACAACCGGACTTGCCTGTTTGAAAAGTGATGGTGTGCTGACAACGTGCGGCAACTCCGAAAATCTGACTTTCATCTGTTGAAACTCCGGATGGAATATCTACGGCAACACGTAATGCAGTCTTGTTTGAGTTGAAAATTTCAATCCATTCACGGTAAGCCCCTTCGATTGACTGCTCCATGCCGATTCCAAAAATTGCGTCGATGAGGACATCAGCTTCTTCAATCCGGCGAGTAGCATTTGCATCAGGAAAAGAAGTGCTTTCTCCGAATTGTTCCCACAGTAACTGGTTTTTCCGGGCATCTCCTTTTTTTGCATCACCGGCGTCCACAACATAGATGTCACAACCTCGGTTTGCCAGCAGCCTCGCGATCGCGAATCCGTCGCCTCCGTTATTGCCTTTTCCGCAGCAAATAACTATTCGGGAGTCAGGCTCATTTTTTAATTTATTTTCTACCAGCCAATCCGCGACGCTGCGAGCCGCGTTTTCCATTAAAACTACGCCCGGAATTCCCAAATCTTCAATTGCGTGTCTATCCATCTCACGCATCGAAATGGTGTCTGCCAGTCTAATCAACTTGTGAAAATTTTCATCCATCTGCTGTCAACGATTTGACTGCTCTATCAATTGCTGAACAAATTCGTATGATTCTTGTTTTTTATAAAAGATGTATTTATCACCCAAATTTATTTTACGTACCTTTTTTTTAGGAGTATTACCGAAGTATCTACTTTTGGATTCTGCTTCACGGATACAAAAAGAATTGGTCGTGTTGGTATTACAAAATTTTCTTCCACTACTAGTGTTCTCAAAAAAAGATTTTGCACTTCCTTTTGCGCTTGATGAATACGTATGGCGTACTTTCTTTTTGCTTAACTTTTTTTTCTTATAATCAAGTTGAGAAAGAGTCATACTTTGAAGCTTCACAGCGGGATGTCTTTCTTTTTCATTTGGTGGAGGAGGTTCTATCAGTTCTATTTTTGGAGTTGTTAGCCGGACTCTCGATACAGTATAAGCTGATTTCTCTAATTTTACTTTTCCATTGATAATTGCCCAGACACGTTTATTTATAATACGGACCTGTTTTTCTTCATAAGCAAACAAATCCGACGACACTCCAAAAATAAGCGTAAATATTACTATTGGGGCCAATTTCGAAAAGCAGAAATTATCTGTAATTCCAGACATAATTCAATTCATTTCAGAGAACATTATACTTTACGGACGGGGATATTGTTTTCACTAAGATACTCCTTTACCTGAGAAACAGTATATTTTCCATAATGAAAAACAGATGCGGCCAAAACAGCATCAGCTTTTCCAATCGTCAGCGCGTCCCGAAAATGTTCCAATGTTCCTCCACCTCCTGAAGCAATGACAGGAATGTTAAGGGTGCCGCCGATTGCAGCGTTTAATTCCAATTCAAATCCATCCTGGTGACCGTCCGCGTCCATGCTGGTTAATAATATTTCACCGGCGCCACGCGACTCCATTTCCTTGGCCCAAGCCACTGCATCTAAACCCGTCGCGCGACTTCCGCCGTGACTGAAGACTTCCCATTTTGAGATTTTATCTTTAGTCTTTAGTTGTTGTTTTTCCAAATCTCGTTTTCTGGCATCAATTGCGACCACAATACATTGCGAACCAAAACGCTTTGCACCTTCTGTAATGAGATTCGGGTTCCGGATCGCGGAAGAATTTACTGAAACCTTATCTGCTCCAGCAGTTACAAGTGCGTGCATATCATCAAGAGTGGAAATTCCACCGCCTATAGTAAAAGGTATAAACAATTCACGTGCCAAGCGTGTTGCCAGTTCAATTGTTGTTCCTCGATTTTCACTGGTAGCAGCAATGTCAAGAAATACCAGTTCGTCTGCAGACTGTTCATTATAACGCTGCGCAAGCTCAAGTGGATCACCTGCGTCACGCAAATTTATAAAACTTGTACCCTTGACCACACGGCCTGCTTTTATGTCCAGACATGGAATTATACGGCGCGCTAACATTTGAAAACTTCCTTTAAATCAAGTTTGCCCTCATAAATTGCTTTTCCGCTGATTACCTGATCAACACCGTCTACTTCCAGAGTTTTGAGTTTTTCCAAGTCATCCATCGATGAAATTCCACCTGATGCCACAATCTTTAATCCGGTTCGACGTGCAAAGTCTCGTAAAGCTTCCATATTTGGACCGCTCAGCATTCCGTCACGTGCAATGTCTGTAAAAACGATTCTTTGAATTCCAAGTTTTTTCCAGCGTAAGGCGAACTCAACATCGTCAATTTCCGTTCCTTCCTGCCAGCCTTCAATCGAAACTTTTCGGTTCCGTGCATCAATACCAAGAATAATTTTTTCTCCGGAGAAACGCTGAATAACGTCCTCCAGAACATCCGGATTCTTGACTGCCATTGTTCCAACAATGACAGACGAAACTCCAATTTCAAACATTTGTTCAATATTTTCCGCAGTGCGAAGTCCACCACCTAGTTGGACCGGGATTGAAATGTTTTTGAGTATTGAACGAATACTTGCCAGGTTTGCGCCTTTTCCCAGAAACGCTCCGTCCAAATCAACCAGATGTAAACGTTTGGCTCCGGCATCTTCAAATGAGCGTGCCATGGCAGCAGGGTCATCAGAATAGACGGTTTCCGCGGCTGCCTCTCCCTGGAGAAGTCTGACACAGCGTCCGTTTTTTAAATCAATTGCTGGAATCAGTAACATAAATTGTTTTTGAAGTTATTAAAGGGAGGTCTATGTAAATTGAGAGCACTTTGAAATTATTTACTTTGTGTTCCATGATGCTGTAATTTATGCATGAAATCAAGTTAGAACGTTGGTCTTCAACTTAAATAATTGGCTCAATACTTGAATGTCTGAATGGTTGCTGATTGTTCAAAACAATTCAGCAAGTTTTTCGCCTCATTTATTATAAATTATGCAAGTTTCCGCTAAAACTATTCCAGACAATCAAACCGGTTTTGAGCGACAAGTCCAAAGTAAAGATAACCCCGTCGCCATTGGTTCCAAGACTAAAGCCCTCAAATCAGAAGAAAATGTAGCTGTCGCGCAAGGTGCTGAACATAACGAGACTTCGCAGTATTTGAAGGTACTCACAAGAATTGAAAACTTGCTAGTCCAGGACAAGTTGCCGGATGCCGCAATTGATGGTTTTGTGGGAGCAATCAAAAAACAGCTTGATCAGATGAGCGAGGCAGACAGTCAGATGTTATTAAAACTCCCGGAGGCTATAAAACTTGAATTGAAAAATTTGGATAAGCTGCCGGAGATGATCAAGAATGATCTCAGAAATGAAAGCAAATCTCCGGAGTTGCTCCAACTCTTACGACTGCCAAAATTTGCGGATTTAATGCGAACTGACAGTAAAACCGCACCTAAAACCTACACTGCACAATCTGCACAGACTCGCCCCGCCGCAAAATCATCTCCTATCAATATTTTGGATATTCCGAAAGTAAATGAAAAACCGACACCAATTACTTCCCAGAAATCAGACTTAAACAGTAGTGACAAGAAGAGTACCGTTTTGTCAAAACTGACGGCTTAATTAATTTTATTAATATTATTAGAAGTGATGAACCAGCAAAAAATTCCTAAAACTGTGTCATTGCTTACGAAGCGAGAAATCTTATCTAAGCAACCACTCTAATATCATTAAGATTTCTACTAATGCGTCCGAAGTTGCCAAATTATTTTGCTGAATTCATGATTAATCTGCCTACAAATTCACTGCCAATC
>JAESQU010000194.1 GCA_016764995.1 SAR324 cluster bacterium
AGTGCGATTTCTTTCCGTATCTCAGTCAATTCCAAATCACGCAGATCTATACCGTCCAGCAAAACTTGCCCTTGAGTAGGGTCGTAAAGCCGCAACAGCAATTTGATCAACGTAGATTTACCGGCCCCGGTCACGCCGGCAATACCAATCATTTCTCCGGAATTTGCCGTAAAATTTAAGCCTTTTAAAACTTCACCACCCCGTTGATAAGAGAAATCCACATTGCAAAATTCAATTCTACCTTGAACAGGAACTGCTAGTTTTTTGGGCTTGGAAGGACTGACTATTTTACTTGGAGTGTGGAGCAGACCGAATGTACGGCGGGCACTTGCTTGAGCACGTTCATATTCATCAAGCGTGACTCCCATCCGAGTCAGCGGCCAAAGCAAGCGCTGAATCATCATTGAAAAAAACACCAGTTCACCCACGGTCAGCAGCCCTTTGTCTTCAAGCACCCAGTAACTGCCGAGCAGAAGCACTCCTCCAAAACCAATTGCTATGGCCATTCGAATAAGCGGAACGTAAACAGCACTGAGTTTTATCGCGTGGAAATTTGCTTTTTGATATTGCCGAGAAGCATCAGCCACACGGCCGGACTCAAATTTTTCTGCGGTGAAACTCTTGATTACCAGAATACCAGCGATATTATTTTCCAAACGACTGCTGAGTGCACCGACGGCTTCACGTACTTTACGGTAACGTGGTGAAATTAAGCGCTGATACATCAGACTGCCCCAGAGAACTATCGGCAGCGGCAAAAGTCCAACCACAGCCAGTTCCCAAGAAACGCCAAACATCATGCTTCCTGCAAAAATGAACAGCACAATCAATTGTAGGATTTCGTTAAAGCCGATGTTTAGAAAACGCTCAATCTGGTTCACATCATCGTTGAGCATCGCCATTGTCTCACCCATACGATGGTTCTCGAAAAACTCAATCTCACGTGTCTGGAGGTGATTGTATGCGTCTGTACGCAAATGATGCTGAACACTCTGGGCGAGATTCATGAATCCATACTGATATGCCCACTGAAAAAGACTTTCAAAAACGAAGATTACTACTCCCAGGACAGCAAGGAAAACCGCTAAATCCCAGGGATCAACTGTTCCCAGCAAATTTGCTATCCATTCAGGAGGTTCACGTCTGACTGAATCAATCACCCAGCCCACCAGTACAGGCGGCATCAAATCAAGAATCTTGTTCAAAATACTGGAAAAACAAGACCAGGAGAAAAACTTCCAGTGAGGACGTAGATAACGGAGAAGATTCCACATCGGCGTAGTTGTTACCGCTGTGTCAGTGGGAGAATTTGACATAAATTAAATAAGTAATTCTGGAGAAAATTTGCGGGAACATCCTCGCAAGACTGATTTAAAGGCTTCAACTTCCGTCACGAATAACGCGGCAACCGGCAATATCCATGGTGACTTTGCCGATGTTGAGGTTATTTTTGTTCCGGAAAGTAGAGGCAAATGCTAAGAAGCGGTAAACATCCGTAAAATTGGATGCAAGTCCAACTGAGATTCTGATTGCACCAGCGCTTTTATTTCCGCGGTGCTGAATTATCTGCACAAATCGAGGAAGACTAATATCATCACCTTCTTTGAAAGCGGCCTGCATATCTTCGAGAGTCAGTCCCTCTGCCGTTTCTCCTGCACCAGGATTGCAAAAACATCCGGTTCTGAGCGAAATTCCTTCCACGTTAGCTAATTCCTCAATTCGTCGATAATCCAGCAAATGTTCTTCCGGAGAGTATAAATTGAACGTAACCGTTCCACCTCGATCTTCCATATCTGCCGGCCCGTAAATTCGCACCATCGGTTTGCCGTTACTATGTTTGAGGGAAAACAATTCCTTCAAAATCCAAGCCGTGAGTTCATTTACACGAATGGCGATTGATTCCATTCCCACTTTTTCAAGATGCAGCAGTCCTATTTTTACGGCAGGAATATTGAGGTAATTTATTGTTCCGTCTTCAAAGGCGGCTTCATTTCCGGCCAGATAATGATTGTTACCCTGCACACTGGCAAAATTTACTGTGCCTCCCGCAAACCAGGGGCGTTCCAGTTTTTCGAAACTGCTATTCAGGATCAGCAGCATTCCAATTCCGGTCGGATAGCCAAACATTTTGTAAAATGAGATACAGACAAAATCTGGATTTATTTCATTGAGATCAAGCCTGTTTGCTGGAACAAAAGCTGCGGCATCGAGAAGAACGTCCCAGCCTTTTTTCTGGGCATATTCAATCCAGGACAAGGGGTGTTTAACTCCGGAAAAGTTTGACTGTGCCGGAAAAGCAAAGAGGTTTTTTGCAGACTTGTCTGCTGAGTCCAGCACCTTGTCCAAACTTTGCTGCTCAAGCCTCAATTCCGGAAAGCCAACCGGAACATACTGCACACAAGCACCTTTGCTACTGGCAAATTCACGAATACCGTTGACTGAGTTATGGTTGTCGAAAGTCAGCGCATACTGACCTCCGGAAGCAAAAGGATATGCTTCACCTACAAGTTTCAGCGCGCCAGTCGCGTTTGCGCTAAAGACCGCTGTGTACTTTTCTGCGCTTGTGTTGAAGTAGTTTAGCACGTAATTGCGCGTGTCTTCCACCAGATCGGTCATTGCCTGCGAAGATGGATTTGCTGAATGCGGATTTCCCAAAACATTTTGCTCCAGCATTGCCGTGTGTTCGCGTAACTGACTCACCCCATAAAGTCCTCCACCGGTGTAATCGAGGTAAATTTGCCTGTTTTCATCCAGACGTCCGTATTCCTTTTTGCGCCACTCGTCCAGCATAGCGGTTTTAGCAAAATCCGGATGAGTACGTAAAAACTCATCATAAGCAGAATTCATTTCGGAAGAAATATATGGATTGTCAACTTGCTTTTCAGCTTGAGCTAATGTACTCATTTTTTTGAGCTTTAAATAATTTTAAGACAATCTTTGAAAGAGTTTCATGCAGATGAAACAATTACCAACAAGTTTTCAAGACTTCGAGTGTATGGTCGATTTCCTCAAGAGTATTGTAATGCACAGGTCCGATCCGTACTACTCCGCCTGATTCTTCCAGCCCCATGAGGCGCACCGCTTCCAGAGCGTAGTTGTGACCATGCCAGACGAAAATATTTTCTGCGGCCAATTTCCGGGTAATCTCTTCCGGATCTTGATTTTTTACCGTAAATGAAATAGTCGGAACACGTCGTGATAAATCTTTTTTGGCGCTGATGCCCTTGACATCCACTCCGGATAAATTTTGCAGACCTTCAATTAATCTTAAGCTGAGAGTCTGCTCATAGTCTTGAATGGCAAGCATTGCGGCATGCAAATATTTTCGTCGTCCACTGAATTCCGGAAATTGTTCCTGAAATTCCGCACCCATTGTTTTTCCAATTTGTTCCAGATATTCCAGCACTCCCAATGTTCCGGCCTGACCTTCATGCAACTGGGTTCCGGTTTCAAATTTACCGGGTGCGAAGTTGTCTGCGGGACGGACTTTGTAGGCTTCAAGTTTTTCCAGTATCTCCGCTTTCCCCCACATAACCCCCTGGTGCGGACCAAAAAATTTATAGGGCGAACAGGCGAGAAAATCACAGCCGATATCCTGAACATCAGTCGGCCCGTGCGGAACGTACTGTACCGCGTCTACAAAAACCAGCGCATCCGACTGCTTGGCCATTTCCGTCAGCACTTTCACGTTATTGATTGTTCCCAGGCAGTTGCTCGCATAGTTGATTGCCGCCAGTTTTATATTTCCGTTCTTGAACAGCGATTCCGCTTCATCCAGATTGTATTCGTATGTTTCCAAATCGAATTTCAGCCACTTTACTTTTAAACCCAAATCTTCCGCCAAATGCAGCCATGGTCCAACATTGCCATCGTGATCCATACGTGTCAGTAAAATCTCGTCTCCGCGTTTCAGCAGACGACCAATTGAACGTGAAACGGCAAAAGTCAGGCTTGTCATATTCGCACCAAAAACGATTTCGTCAGCAGATTTTGCATTAAGCAAATCCGCCATTCCCTGATGTGCTTCCTCCAGTACTTTATCGGATTCAACCGAAGTCCGGAAAGGACCTCCGTGGTTGGCATTAGTGTGAATCAAATAATGTTGCATACGTTCCAGCACCTGCCGTGGAACCTGAGTTCCTCCTGGATTATCCAGATAAATTCTCGCTTTACCTTCATCTGTCAAGGACAGTGCGGGAAACTGTTCACGAATTGTATTTATGTCAAATTTCATAATTTTGCTTGGATAAATTTTTCTTGTTACGTTAAAAAATAATCTCAATTAATTCTAGCATAGAGTCACAGAAGACACAGAGAAAATTTTAAAAACAGCTCTCTGAGTCCACTTTACTCTATACTAAAATGTTTCCGGATTTATATTTTCGCGGGAATGAAAACTTTTTTGCAGTTTGTCACAAACTGATTTTAGGATTTTTTAATAATGATCCGGTGCCTTTTCCGGTAAAATTCCTTTTGGACTGAATCTCAGCACCAGTACCAGAATCAAACCCATCAGTATCATCCTCATGTGCGGAGCAACTTCCTGCAGATGTAGTCTCAGTGGACTTGTTTCAGCAAGAAAAATATCAAGATTACTCACCAGCCAGATGGAGGCAGGTTCCGCTTCTATCCAGACAAACCAGGTGATGAAGGCACCGATGATTGCCCCCAGATTATTTCCGCTGCCTCCGATGATTACCATCACCCAAATCAGGAATGTGAAACGCAGCGGAATGTAACTTCCGGGCGTGAACTGCCCATCGAGAGTTGTCAGCATTGCACCGGAAATGCCGATGACTGCGGAACCGATAATGAAAACCTGTCGATGACGGCTGATAATATCTTTGCCCATTGCTGAAGCCGCGGTTTCATTGTCACGAATGGCACGCATCATCCGGCCCCATGGTGAATTCAGGGCACGCGTTGCAAGTCCTAAAATGATCAGCACAACCACGATAAAGAGCGCAGAATAACAGAGTTTCACCACAACACCCGCGCTCAACTGCATTGCTTCCCGCAGTGCAGCAGCACTCGCCGGACTGCCGTCTTCTGCTGTTCCGTA
This sequence comes from SAR324 cluster bacterium, assembly GCA_016764995.1. Lineage (GTDB taxonomy): Bacteria > SAR324 > SAR324 > SAR324 > NAC60-12 > Arctic96AD-7. The sequence goes on from JAESQU010000194.1 coordinate 5,063, forward strand.
AATCCAATGCACCATATTTATAAACCATTCGGTCTGCTGTAGATCAACCTCATAAGGTACAGGTCGTTCCAGCCCCGTCACGTTTTTCACACCACGGGAGAGCCAGTCCTCATTTTTGAGAATGGAAATCATAATTTCAGAAATACCCAAAGTCGCAATTGCAAAATAATCTGAACGAAGTCCAAGCGCAATTCTTCCAATCAACCACGCTAAACCTGCTGCCGCTACTCCACCTGCAAGCCAGGAAAACAGGATCGGCAGTCCCAGTCCACCGAGAAAACCTGTTTTTGCCGGATCAACTGCTTCAATGGCAGAAGTGGCCTGTTCATAAAAGAAACGCATGAAACCATAACCGGTGAGTACCACTGCCGTCATGCTCCAAGATCGTTTGGAACCTTTTGGCATTTTTTTCCAGACCAGAACGCCCGCAATTATTGTCACCAGCAATGATATCAGTGTCGCTGTCAGTGAAGTTCCTCCTACAGACCAGGCTTTTGTGACTGGTGAATATGAAATCAATACCGCGGTCAAACCGCCGATTGCGGTTGATGCCATCACACCGGCATTAAAAAGACCCGCATAACCCCACTGCATGTTGAGTCCCATTGACATGACAGCCGAAATCAGGCAAAGATTTATAATCGTCAACGCAACGTTCCATGACTGTCCAAAGCCGACTATCATGAGCATCAAGGCCATGATGGAAAAACTGATGGTCGCTCGTTTTGAATTAGTCATAGCACCTTTCCACGTAATAATCCGGTGGGACGTACAAGTAGAACCAGAACCAGAATTAAGAAAGACACTGCAAATTTGTACTCCGTTGTCAAAAACTGTGTCAAACCTTCAGGAGCAAAGTCACCGTGAGAAATGTATTTAATGAATTTTTTAAAAGCATAGGTTGCCGTGATTTCAGAAAAAGCCACCACGTATCCTCCTAGAATCGCGCCCAGCGGCTGACCAATCCCTCCGACAATCGCCGCGGCAAATATCGGCAGCAGCAAATGAAAGTAAACCATCGGCTTAAAGCTTTTGTCTAAACCATAAAGCACTCCTGCTAGAGTTGCTAAACTTGCTGCTATAACCCAGGTTACCAGCACAACACGTTCCGGATTGATTCCGGAAAGCAGTGCCAAGTCTTCATTATCAGAAAAAGCACGCATTGCTTTTCCGGTACGGGTACGCTGCAAAAACCAGAACAATGCCATAACTGCAATTACAGCCAGGACAAAGGTCAAAACCTGAGTCTGTTTCAGTGCAAGTCCCTCACTAAGTCCGGTCATTTTCTTGAAGGCCCCAGCCTTTATCAGAAATTTTTGACCGTCGCGGAAAATTATTTCATCTGTTCCAATCAGAATCCGGACTAAGCCGTTCAGCATGAACATCACGCCGACTGAGGCCACCACAAAAGTAACCGGAGGGCTCTTGCTAGTACGGTAAAAACTGAAAATTGAACGGTCAATCACAACCGCAAGCAATGTTGTGATCAGAATTGCAAAAGGCAAAGCTAACAGTGCGGTGGGGAAAACACCCATGGAAACACCCATTGATTGGAACCACCACGTTATGAAAATGGTGGCCATTGTCCCGAATGCCATCATTTCTCCATGGGCAAAATTCGCAAAACGGAGAATTCCGAAAACCAGCGTAACCCCGACTGCTCCCAGCGCCAGTTGAGATCCATAGGAAATTGAGGGAATCAAAACGTAATTTGTAATCAGCACCAGTGCATTTAACAAGTCAGTAGAATAATCCATTTTCAACCTCCCAAAAATGATTTCCGGACTTCCTCATTGGCCAACAGAGCCTCTCCGGTATCGGTAAAACGGTTTTCGCCTGTCACCAGAACAAAGCCCTTATCGGCAATATCCAGGGCTTGGCGGGCATTTTGTTCAACCATTAAAATCGCGATACCACTCCGTTTTACTTCTATTATGCGGTCAAACAACTCATCCATTACAATTGGTGACACTCCGGCAGTCGGTTCATCCAGCATCAACACAGATGGTTGTGTCATCAATGCACGTCCTACCGCAACTTGCTGACGCTGTCCTCCGGAGAGTTCTCCGGCAACTTGTCTGCGTTTTGTTTTCAGTATCGGAAATAGATCATAAATCTGCTCCATCGTTTCAGTAATATCGTCACGCCGTAAAAAAGCTCCCATTTCAAGATTTTCCTCAACCGTCATTGAAACAAAGACATTTTTATTTTGAGGAACAAAGGCCATGCCTTGAGCAACTCTTTGCTGAGGCGACATGCCGGTAATATCCCTTCCATCAAGCTTGACTGTACCGCCGCGCAGATTCAGCATACCCAAAAGGGCTTTCATCGCCGTAGATTTTCCGGCGCCGTTCGGCCCAACCACAACCGCTATCTCACCTTTGTCAACGGAAAGTGTACAGTCTTTGATGATATCTGCACCGCCGTAGCCACCTGTTAACTTTTCACCAATCAAATAACTCATCCCGGAAGCACCTCCCCTTTATTTTTCAGTCCAGTCCCCAAATAAGCTTCTATAACGTCTTCATTGGACTTAATTTCCTCAGCGGTGCCCTGTGCCAGTATTTTCCCTTCAGCCATCACCACCACAGGAGAACACAACCTGCTGATGAAATCCATATCGTGTTCAATCATGCAGAATGTATAACCGCGATCTCGGTTCATACTCAGAATCGCGTCACCAACTTCCCTCAGCAGTGTCCGGTTCACTCCGGCGCCTACTTCATCCAGAACGACAACCTTGGGATCAACCATCATTGTCCGACCGAGTTCCAGCAACTTCTTCTGGCCACCGGAAAGATTCCCTGCGAATTCAGTTGAGACGTGGCCCATATTCAGAAATGAGATGACATCTTCAGCTTTTTTTCGTATTTCTGCTTCCTGCCGAACTACTTCTTTTCTACGAAACCATGTACCAAGCAGTGATTCTCCAGTTTGCAGAGGCGGAACCATCATCAAATTATCGAGTACACTGAGGGTGTGAAATTCGTGGGCGATCTGGAAGGTACGCAGCAGTCCTTTGGAAAACAGTTCGTGCGGCTTGAGTCCGGTCACATCCTCATCATCCAAAAAGATACTACCGGAATTAGGCGTGATATTTCCCGCAATCAAATTAAAGAGTGTGGTTTTTCCTGCACCGTTGGGACCAATCAAACCGGTGATGCTTCCCCGCTCAATCTTCATACTAACACCGTCAACCGCTACTATTCCGCCAAAGTGCTTGACTACATTTTGTACTGAAATCATGATTTACCGGAAATTGATTTGATTCCTGAAACGACTCCAAAGATATTGCAGAGACCTTAGCACAAAGTCAAATTTAATTTAAAGGAAAAAATGATTTCGGCCAAGCTGAAAGACTAATCCGAAACGACAAAAAACTTGTCATGCTTTTGCAATACATGACATAATTCAGCATCACAAAATGGCAGGGTAGCTCAGTTGGTGAGAGCGCGGGATTCATAACCCCGAGGTCGGGAGTTCAAATCTCCCCCCTGCTACCAGTGAATCAGACAGTTGCCGGTTACCGTGTTGGGGGAAACCCAAAGAATATAAATTGGTATCCATATTTCCGAATTCTGCATTGCTTCCAATTATTATTTCTCTTCCTTGCCGAAGGACAGATTCCCAGACCACTTCCTGATTACCCGTATTTAGATATTTTCTACGGTGTTATTTTTTTAAGTTATTGATATTTTACGTCTTCGAAAAAAATCTTAAATCATTTTTTCGTGCGTAGAGAGAAATCTTTCAAAAGTTAAATACTAATATCATCAAGATTTCTCCCGTCTGTCGAAATGATTTTGTTTATTTTATTTTTTTTCGAAACCTTCTCTAAGAGCAAATGAATATTTCAACTGCCTTCAAGTCAAACTTCCCTTTCGTTCCTTCCCGTTTTCCATTTTTTTATGGATGGGTCATTGTTGTCTTCACAACTTTAGGAATTATGTCCAGCATCCCAGGACAAACAATGGGAGTTGGAGTTTATACCGATTATCTGATTCAAACCAGCAATCTCAGCCGAATGCAAATCAGCATGACCTACATGACTGGAACAATCCTCAGCAGTTTGCTACTTCCTCTTGCAGGACGCTATTACGACATACTAGGCGCACGAATCATGATTGTTTTTGCAGGAATTGGATTAGGATTTTCACTGCTCCTGTTTTCAGAAGCATCAACCCTGATCCAACTCCTGCAGTCAATCTTTCCTGATCTTTCAACTGTCAGCATTGAGCTTCTGGTAATGACGGTTATATTTCTGTTATTGAGACAATTCGGACAGGGAATCATGGCCATGGTGTGCCGTAATACGTTGGCTAAATGGTTTGAGCGCAGACGGGGACTAGTCAGCGGTATCAGTGGAATCTTTGTTGCTTTCAGCTTTTCAGGTGCACCGCTTTTCATGAATATTTTCATCGAGGATTACGGTAATTCAGGGAGCATGGTGCTCATGGCAATCATTTTCGGATTCGGAATGGCCTTTGTCGGCTGGTTGTTTTTTCGTGATAATCCGGAAGAATGTGGACTGCTCATGGATGGCAGAAAAGTTTCTACCCAGGACACAAAAAGCATCACACCCGAACGTGAAATC
>JAESQU010000195.1 GCA_016764995.1 SAR324 cluster bacterium
AAATTCGCAACAATCAGCAAGTCTTAAATGATGTGGGTTAAAACCGTAACGTGACTGAATGCACTGGTAGAGCCACTTGGATGAATAACGTCGTTCATCCGGAATCATCCCGCCTTCACCGGAACAAGTAGCTGTTCCTGCCATCGTCGCACCCCGAGCCAGCGCCGTTTTGGCCTCATAACTCAGTGCGCCAAAACTCATACCGGTAATATAGACCGGAATGTCCAAAACCAACGGTCGCTTTGCTCTGGGACCGATTATTGTTTTGGTCAAACATTTTTCCCTGTAACCTTCAATTACGAAACGAGTCAATGTTCCTGGAAGGAAAGTCAGGTCATCCCAAGTGGGAATCTTTTTGAAAAGTGAGAAACCACGCATTCGGTAGCGTCCCAATTCTGCTTTGATGTGTATGTCATCAATTACCTCGGGTTTAAAAATGAAGCTCTGACCGAGGAGAGATTTATTTCTTGCCATAGTTTTTCTCTGCTTGAAAATTAAAGAAGACGGATCGGCCCGTTTCCAAATATATTGAACTCAAAGAATAATCTTCTTCTCAGACGGTTCTAAGTTATCGTAATTCCACAGTTGCTTCCCAGCGACAATCTTCTGCAAATTCTTCACACCGTTGGGAGCCTTCAAGCCGTAAAGAGCAAGTTTGCGTTCAATCCAGCCAGCTTCAAGATCTGTCATCTCACCTGGAACCGCATCGACTCCCAGCGAAGTAATTTTTCCGCCGACAAAAATTGTACCATCATACATTGAATCCCCCAAATTAGGACCAGCATCACCGAGGATAAGCATACGTCCTCGCTGCATCATGAATCCGGAAAGAGTTCCGGTACGTCCACCGACGATGATGTTTCCGCCTTTCATATCGATACCTGTTCGCGAACCGACATCACCTTTGCAGACAAGGTCTCCTCCACGAATAGCCGCACCGAATGTTGATCCGGCGTTCTTTTCAATGACGACGGTTCCCGCCATCATGTTCTCACCAAATGACCAGCCCACACGGCCAGAAATATGGACGTTTGGACCGTCAATTAAACCGCAACCGAAATAACCGAGACTGCCTTCGAAGTCAAGTGTGAGCCGGTTTAGAATTCCTACTCCAATTGAATGCTTGGCACGAGGATTTTTGACAACAATGTGTCCGTAACCCTCTTTCATCAGAGAACGAATTTTGAGATTTATATCTGTACTTTCCAAATCCTGGGCATCAAATTCCGCCCTTTTACCACGATCAACCTCAAACGCATTATAGGGATAAGTGAAGTTCTCTTCTTCAGTTGCCGAAAAAAATGTTTGCTGCGTTCGCCCACGGAGTTGTTCTGTGTGCAAACCAGAGTCAAAAGATTTATCTACAGTTCCCATACTCTCACCTCTCCTTCATAGGGGTCAAATGTGTCAATTTCATGGGGGAAGATGCTACGAATGGCAACTTCCTCAGATGCCAAAGCCACGAAATCATCAGATTCATACAGAACCATCGGTTTGGCGGCCATCCAGTCTTTAGCCATACCCAACTTGTCAGAAGTTGCTACCACATAAGTAAAAACTCCATCAAGTTCATCCAGCGAATCACGCATTGCTTCTTCCAGACCAATGTTATTATCCATTTTGTCTGCCAGATAAACTGCAATCAATTCTGAATCACAGTGAGACATAAAGCGGTGGCCACGATGTATCATCTTTCTGCGCCACTTCCAGTAGTTTGTCAATTGTCCATTGTGGACAACTGCAACGTCTGTAAACGGATAGGCCCAGTAAGGATGTGCGGAGCGGATATCTACATCAGATTCAGTTGCCATCCTCGTGTGTCCGATAGCATGGCTACCGTTAAAGTTGCCAAGACCGTACTGCTCGGAAACAACATCTGCATCTCCCAAATCCTTAATCAGTTCCAATCCCTTTCCCAATGACATGATTTCTGCACCCTCAACGTCTTCAACATAATCGGCCATGCGGCGCATATCACCGTCAAAGCGTATAGTGTAGCGAAAAGCGTATTCTGTTGCTTCCACTTCAGTCAATATCTCAACACCAAGTTCTTTGAGTCGTTTATTAACTTCGGCCCGCCGATCCTTGATTTCCTGATGGATGTTGAAACCTTTGCCGATGTCTTCCTGCTCAGCAACCTTGAAGCGCATCACATACTGATCTTCTACGGGTGCACCATAAACGGCAAATCCGGTTGAATCAGGTCCACGATGTTTCAAGGATCTGAGCATGGAAGTCATCTCCCCCCCAATGTTTCCGGGATCCCCCCGGCGGATAATTCCTGCAATACCACACATGTAATTTCTCCTCTTCTTGATTGATAATACTTGTACTTATGAAAAATGAGGTGGCAACTTTTCAGGCCACCCCCATCCTGTCGAGTTTAACTTGAACTCTCGATCAAGGCAGACAATCAATATATGTTTCCATATCCCAGTCTGTAACTGTGTGATTGAAACGCTCCCATTCATCAGTTTTGTAATGATGGAAAACCCTGTACATCTCGTCTGGCATCGACGATTTGATTACTTCATCTGCTGCTAATTTCTCCAGTGCCTCACCGAGAGACATCGGCAGTTTCTTAACTTGTTTGCCCTCTTCTATTGCTTGATAAATGTTACGCTCTTCCGCTTCTCCGGGATCGACATTGTTATCGATTCCATCATCAAATGCTCTGAGCAAAGCTGTTCCCATTAAGTATGGGTTTACCATTGAATCCACGGAGCGGTATTCGAAACGTCCCGGTGCGGAAATACGCAAGGCACAGGTGCGGTTCTGGTAGCCCCAATCCGCAAAGACCGGAGCCCAGAAACCTGTATCCCATAAACGGCGATAAGAATTCACCGTGGAGGAACCGATGGCAGTCAAGGCGTCAAGGTGTTTCATTACACCGCCGATGCACTGCAATCCAATCGGTCCGGGCTTACGTTCATCAATCGAGGGGTCCGGCATAAAAGTGTTTTCACCTCCGGAACGGTAGGTAAACGCTCCTGCCATTCCTGGAAGCGGTGAAAAATGTAAATCGTTGACCTTATCTTCACCACCACGCCAGAGTGACATGTTATGGTGGCAACCTGAAGCAGAGACTCCCATAAAAGGCTTAGACATGAAACAAGCGATCAAATTATGCTCCCGCGCGACTTGCGCACAGATTTGGCGATAGGTGGTGAGACGGTCAGCGTTGCGCAGCACATCGTCGAACATGGTGTTCAATTCCAACTGTCCTGGAGCGTCTTCATGGTCGCCTTGAATAATGTCCAAGCCCATCGCTTGCGAATATTCAATGACCTTCATAAATACCGGGCGCAACTCTTCAAACTGGTCAATGTGATAACAGTTCGGTTTGGTGACGCCTCCGTTCGGCTTTCCGTCTTCTCCGCGTTTTAGCCACATCATTTCAGGTTCAGTTCCGACACGTAAATCCAAACCGTGTTTATCCTGAAATTCGTTATGGAGGATACGCAGGTTACCACGACAGTCAGAAGTTAAATGTCCACCCGGATTCACTCGTTCTTCACGGTTGCGGAAGAGCGTACAAAAGACGCGTGCGACACGCTTGTCCCATGGCAACTGGCAGAATGTTTCTGGATCAGCGATTCCGACCAATTCTGATGACTCAGGACCATAACCTATGTAATCGCCATGACGGTCAACAAACAAGTTCGCAGTTGAACCGTAAACCAACTGAAATCCTCTTTCGGCGATACGTTCCCAGTGATCTGTAGGAATACCCTTACCTACAATCCTTCCTGTTACCGAAACGAATTGATAATAGACATAAGTAATACCAAGCGAGTCGATCTTTTCACGAACTTGCTTTACCAGTTCGGCTCTTCCATCGGCATTAACGTGAGCTTCTAAGTCTGTCATGATCTCTCCTAAAAGTGTTGTTTAGTGTCCGATCCTGAAAAATGCATGATCGGTAAATTTAAGGCTTTAAAACCAACTTGGTTTCTATCAGCTTTCCTGATTAAAACTTCTCAACTTTTGCAGACTCTTGCAATTTGAGGTGAGCAAATTTCCTGCATACTTTTCAAGAAGTCAAGAACGTGGTTTAAGTTTTTCCGGATCATAAAATGGAAACGGTACAACCTTGGCAGGAATCCGCTTCTGTTGTCCGTCCAATTTGCCAATCTCGACCTCCGTTCCAATTTCCGCATGTGCTACATCCATTCGGCAGAGCGCGATGTTTTTCTTCAGAATAGGAGAACGCATTCCGCTGGTGATGATACCAACCCTGGCTCTTCCGCCTGAAGTGTGAACACAGTCTGCGTGTGAGCCGATTTCATTCCCTGACAGTTCAAGGCCCACGAGTTGACGCTGCGGACTGGCCTTGCGGCGAATCAAAGCTTCTCTGCCGACAAAATCGTCTTCCTTGGTTTTGAGTGGCACAGTAAAACCCACGCCTGCTTCAAAGGGGTCAGTTTGGTCGCAGAACTCATATCCGGCAAAAACCAGCCCAGCTTCGATACGCACGAGGTCCAGCGCGTCCAGTCCAAGCGGTTTCAAGCCATGCGGCTGTCCTTCTTCCCAAACGGCGTCCCAAACTGCTGGAGCGTCTTTGGGATGACACCAGACTTCGAAACCCAGTTCACCGGTGTATCCTGTTCGTGAAATCATCACCGGAA
>JAESQU010000196.1 GCA_016764995.1 SAR324 cluster bacterium
TCACTGCTCCAGACATTAGTCAGTAATATGCGTTCCCGCGGAACCCAGTGCGCATATAATTCTGCCACAGTTTCCGCTGCTTTTCTGCCAATTTCATTTTCTTCTCCTCCTATCAAAACACGATCCGGAGTTGTTAAATCTTCAATTGCGGTTCCCTCTGCTAAAAATTCAGGATTTGAAACCACCGAAAATTGGGTTGAACTTTTTCCAGATTCAAGAATTCTTGCCATCGCTTCTGCGGTCCGTACCGGAAGAGTACTTTTTTCAACCACAATCACATTTGGTTTACGGCAATTATTCAAAATTTCTCGTGCGGTTTTTTCCCAGAATTGCAAATCCGCTGCTTTTCCCGCACCTTCTCCAAACATTTTTGTGGGCGTGTTGACTGAGACAAAAATAATATCAGCATCCGTAGTTGCTTCTGCAACATCGGTATGAAAAAACAAATTTCGTCCGCGCGCCTCCTGTACAACTTCCAATAATCCCGGCTCATAAATCGGCAAGTCGTCACTATTCCAGCGGTCAATCCGCTCCTGATTTATGTCAACAACGGTTATTTTGTGTTCCGGACAATTTTTGGCAATCATCGCCATCGTCGGTCCTCCAACATATCCCGCACCGATACAAAGAATATTGCTCATTTATTTTGCTTGTCTGTACGTTAAATTGTTTTGTGCTTTTCATTCTGCAAAAAGCGCCGGTGCCAAATCATCCGGAACTGCTTGCCCCAACAGGACAAAATTTGTCGCTGCAACATGACTCAAATTGTTTTCACAATTTTCACCATACGGCTTAAGTTTATACTCTCCAGCATACAATGGATCATAAATTAAGAACGGTACAGGATTGAGCGAGTGTTTGGTGCAAACTTCCATCATTCCATTTTTATTTGAAATCAGCATTTGATCGGCATTGCCGTGATCTGCTGTAACTACAAGCAATCCATTCACTGCCTCAACTGCACAGACAATCTTGCCCAAAGCGGCATCCGCGGCTTCAACGGCCCGAATTGCGGCTTGGAAATTTCCGGTGTGTCCAACCATATCCGCATTTGCGATATTTATCAAACCGTATTGATATTCTCCGGAACGGATAAATTCCACTGCTTTTTTGCTGATTTCTCCCGCCTTCATTCCAGGCTGCTGTGCAAATGAAGGAATTTTATCTGAGGTAATCAAATGATAATTTTCCATCGCAGCGTCCAAAGGTTCACGATAACCTCCATTGTAGAAAAAAGTGACGTGGGCGAATTTTTGTGTCTCTGTCAAACGGAACTGCTTCAGCCCCATTTCCAAAATTCGCTTGCCGAACGGATCATCCACTTCAGAAGTTCCTGCCAGAAAATCCGGTGGGATTTCATTATCCTGATCGTATTGTGTCATTCCTGCAAACAACACATTGGGACGAGTACGTACAAAATGCGGAAAATCTTCTGCCAGCATCGCCTCTGAAAATTCACTTGCGCGATCCCCGCGGAAGTTTGTGAAAATGAGCGCGTGCTGATCTTCGATTCTTCCGACCGCTTCTCCTTTACGGACAATGATAAATCCCGGAATGTCCTGATCTATGATTTCAGGATTAAGTTTCCGAAAATGTTCAATTGCATTCTTGATTGATGGAAAGCGGTTTTCGGATTTACCCTGCACATGAATCTTCCAACCGGCTTCAATATTTTTCCAATTGTTGTCACGATCCATTGTCACAACTTCGCGTCCGCCTCCGCTTGCAAAAGCATAATCAATTTCAGTACGTTGACTCTTTAATTCACTAAACAACCGCTCAAACGGTTCCGTAAAATCAAGAGCAGATTGTATCCCAACGTCTCTTCCGTCCAGCAACGCATGTAAATAACAGCGCCTGATTCCGGCCTGAAACGCATGACGAATAATTGCTTCCGTGTGATCAACATGGCTGTGGATATTGCCGTTAGAAAGCAAACCCAGTAAATGCAGCGGAGTATCATGTTCCAAACAGTTTTGGATGATCCGACTTAAAACCGGATTTTCAAAAAACTCTCCGGATTGAATCAGTTTCTTAATCAGCGTTGGCCCCTGTTCCTTGATCATTCCGGCTCCCATCGTCATGTGTCCGACTTCTGATCCGCCCAAATCCATTTCGTTTGGCAAGCCGACGTGAAGCCCATGCGTCCAAAGTTGGGTGTAGGGAAAGTCCTTTGTCAAGCGGCTCATAACAGGCAGATTTGCCTGGAAAATAGCATTTGTTTCATCGGCTTCACCAATGCCCCAACCATCCAAAACCACGTGAATCAACGGGCCGCGTCCAGAAAAATGTTGTTGGAGGTTTTTTAGCGCAAGCATTGGATTTTGGTGAGTTTCTTATTCAACCCGAAGAACACATTCTTCCGGTAATAGTTCATAAAGGAAATTGAAGGCTTTTTCCAAATAAGCGGAATCTCGACACTCAAGTGTCAACTTTACATCATAATCTGCCCCCGAAACTTTTGGATATGAACCCAGCATCAGTTCCGGAAATGCTTCCTGGGTTGCATCAAGTGACTCCGCAATTACTCCTTCATCGGCCTTGAGAAACATTTGTTTCAAAACAATCGGAGTTGTCCGGAAGCGTTCCTTGATGGCTGAAAAGCGGATTTTCAAAAATTCCGGTATTCCTGGAAAAACAAATATATTGCGAAACTGCAACTGCGGACCGCGTCCTTCGGCATAGACAATCAGTTCCGAACCTTCCGGAATCATGGCCATTCTACGGTGTGCGGCAGTCATTTTATCACCATGATAATTTCGGATGGCCTTAATAATCTGAGGTGATTCAATAAGTTTTTTGCCAAAGCCTTTGGCGATTGAGGCGACTGTTATATCGTCATGAGTTGGACCAATACCGCCGCTGGTAAAAACCCAACTGAAGCGCTCAGAAAAGTCCACCGCAGTCTGGCCGATGATTTCCGGAATATCGGGAATTGTGATAATTTGTTTGACCTCGACTCCAAGCGGTCTCAACTCCTGACACAGATACGGCGAATTGATATCCGTCACTTTTCCGGATAAAATCTCATTACCGATGATGATAATGCCCGCTGTTTTCAATTTCTCTCTCAAATGCTTTTCAAAAAGATAGGGTAGAAATTCCTGTCCCTTGATTTGAAAATCAAAATTTCCAAAATCAAATTTTCAGTTATTTTATACGTTTGATGATGTGGTAGCCAAATTGTGTTTCGACTACTCCACTCACTGTGCCTGGCTTCAGGCTGAAAACGACTTGATCAAACTCCGGAACCATTTGGCCTCGTGTGAAACGACCTAACTCTCCACCTTTTGGTCCGGAAGGACCATCGGAATGTTGACGTGCCAATTCCGCAAATTCAGCTCCGCTTTTAATTTCCTTCAATATTTTTTCTGCCAATTTTTTTGCTTCTTTCCGGTTGCGCTTTTTGGTTGCACGCAGAGCGCCTTCGAAAGTTAGCAGGATGTGACTTGCAGTCACAGCTTCTAAAGCAACTCGTCGGAAAATCAAATAGCCAAATACTGAATCGACAGGATCACTGATTTGGCCAACTTTTAATTTAAAAGCAGGTTTCAGGAAATCCGGCAAATTCGGCTGTTTTGAGGATAAAAGCGGCAACTTCGTTTGTTCAGACAAATCAGAAAATTGGTTAATTAAATCAGCAAAAACAATTCCTTTGCGCCGCGCCAAATCAGTCAATTTTTCCGCAACTTTTTTTGCAGCGGATTTTTCGTAGTAAATATTTTGTTTTGGCGTCCGTGCTCCTTTGTAGGTCACAACGAGCATTTCAACACTCACTTCTTCCTCAGCTGTTTGTCCGGAATTTGGAATTTTTGCGGAATCAATTTTTGCTGTTGATTTTGGAATAATTTTTTTATTTTTTTCAGCAAGTTCTTTGTCGCGTTGAGCAAGCAGTTTTTCCGCAGTTTCCGGATCAAACGACTTGGCGGTATTTCCTTTCCGGATGATTGTCACAGTCTGAAGCAGATCGCCTTTTTCAATGGCATTGACCACATTCATCCCCTCAACCACCTCACCAAAAACCGAGTGTTTATTGTCAAGATGCGGTGTTGGGACATGTGTAATAAAAAACTGACTGCCGTTCGTGTTCGCACCAGCGTTTGCCATCGAAAGAATTCCGGATTTGTTATGCTTTAGCTCCGGATGAAATTCGTCCGGGAAAGTATAACCCGGCCCGCCAGTTCCTGTTCCAAGAGGATCTCCGCCTTGAATCATAAAATCCTTGATCACACGATGGAAACTCAATCCATCAAAATATCGTGTCTTTTTGGTTTTGCCGCTAACAGGATCTTTCCACTCTTTACTTCCTTCCGCAAGTCCAACAAAATTGGCAACGGTTACCGGCACACGTTGGTAAAAAAGCCTCAGCACAATTTCACCTTTTGAGGTTTTCATTTGGGCGTACAGTCCGTCCGGAAGCGTTCCTGCCCAAAGTGTTCCTGAAATTAAAAATGCACCAAAAAGAAAAAACAGTGATGTTGTAGTCTTTATGGAAAAAATTGTTTTTCCTGAAAATAAATTGCTCATGAAAATTCTGCTTAAGTTGATGCTGAAATATTTTTGAAACTAAGATTTAAAACAATTGAAAGAGGAAAAGTAATCGTTTCAGCCTAACTTTTTGTGTTGATGCTCTCAAGTTATTTGTGAAATCAAGAGCATGCGTCTATTGATTTGCAGACTTGAAATCGTACAATTTATTAAGATCAAGAGGAATTCTCCAACAAAAAATCTACCGCATCCCACAAATCCGCTTTCCAATAATCCGGCTCCGCGGATGCCTTTCCGTCCTGACCTGCATGTCCGGTACGTACTCCGATCGAGCATGTTCCCCATTTCGCTGCTGCCGCAAAATCACTGGTCGAATCTCCGATTAAAACCGTATCCGCTGCAGAAAAACCATGTTCCGCTGCCGCCTGTTCCAGCAGTAAGGTTCCAGGTTTACGACAAGTGCATTGTTTTGCTTCGGTTCTGCGTTGACCGTTTTCCCAGTCCGGATGATGCGGACAATAATATTGTCCGTCAATATGCGATCCGGATTTTTCCAGTTCAGAGTCCATTTTCTCTGTTATAGTTTTTAAGACAGATTCATTCAAATCACCTCTGGCAATCGCCGCCTGATTCGTAATTACTAAACAGCGCCAGCCCTGATCATTTAGACGTGCAACGGCAGCAGCACTTTTTGGAATCATTACAAACTGTTCCGGAGTCAGGATTGGCCCCGGCTCCTCATTAATTACACCGTCACGGTCCAGCAAAATGACACCTAAATTATTAAAAATAGCGTTCGACATTTCTTAATGTTTATTGAAATTGCTTAGTAAAAAAAATAATTTAGTGATTATCCGCTTAATGCTCAACCGTGTAATGCGGATTTTTATGAAACCATAATTTGTCATATTTCCGGAACAGAAACTAAAAGCATCGTCTTTGAACTTTAGAGTTTTGACAGTTTCCGGACTGCTTCAAAAAACTGCGGCCATTGTTTTCCGTGTTTTTCAAAAAGAAGCGCAAATTCTTCTACACGGCTGTGGTAGCGCTGCACTCCTAGCAAATGTGTGTTGTTCAGTTTTTTAGCAAACCAGTTGTCATAGGAAAGTACCTGAAAATCTTTTTTTTGATTCTCATAATTTTCATGTAGTTCATTAAACAATTCCTCTTTTTTCTGCAGTTTTTCTTCAGCCGAAATTTTTTCCGCAAACAATATTTCCATTTTCTCAAAAGTTGTTTTAATCAATTGCCGGAACAACTGCCTATCCTTGTCAGCACTCAAATACCAGCGGTAAATCTCTTTTCTGTCGTCCTCGATAAAATCTGTATTCCCTGCATGAATCAGGTATTGCCGCAAGCCCTCTTGTTCCACAAAAACCGCAAACGATTCATTGAAGGCAGTGTCATTATTAACATAAACAATTTGGTGGGCCATTTCATGGATCAGAGTCGCAATCAATTCCGCATCACGCTGGAGCAGAAAAGTGTTGAGAACCGGATCTGAAAAATAATCCGGCAGCCATGGTTTGTTGAGCCAACCGAGCGTAGAGTATGCGGTAACGGGTCCCACTGAAACATCGAGTTCCTGCTGTTTCATTTCTGCGGCTAATGCCACGGCATCCGCTTCATCAAAATACCCGCGGTATTCCTGACA
>JAESQU010000197.1 GCA_016764995.1 SAR324 cluster bacterium
AATGCCGCCGGTTATACCTTTTCTCAAGGACTTGAGGGGCTGCGAAACGAAATTGCCAAAAAGTACGAACAGGATTATGGTGTCAAGATTCTTCCGGATCAAGTTCTTATTTCCAACGGTTCATCGCTTTTACTCTATTTTGCAATTCGGATGCTTGCTCCACCCGGAAGTCAAGTCATTCTCACTAATCCTTGTTATGCGTGTTACGAAAATGTAGTACGGCTGGCTGGTGCAGAGCCTGTTATGATTAAGTTGAGACACGAAGATGGTTTTCAGTTGAATGTTGATGATCTTAAAAAAAGAGTGACAGCAAAAACCAGAGCTATTTTAATCAATTCACCGATGAATCCAACTGGTGTTGTCTTTTCTTCCGAAGTAATGACTGCCCTCGCGAAATTGGACATTCCTGTTATTTCTGATGAAATCTATGCGGATTTGAGTTTTGAGGATTCACCGCGTAGTTTTTTGAGCTATTCAGAGCAAACTATTGCAATAAACGGATTTTCAAAATACTTCGCGATGACCGGTTGGCGCCTCGGTTACATGATTACGCCACTGGAATGGATGTCTGCCGCGGATCGACTGCACCAAAATCTGATGATTTCTGCAACAGAGTTTGTGCAGGAAGCAGGAATTTCGGTTCTGCAAAAAAGCAAAGTCTACTGTGAAGAAATGAAAACAGAATTCAACCAGAGAAGACTCTTTGTTTTGGAGCGTATGCGCGAACTTGGAATGGATCCGGGATACTCTCCGACTGGTGCGTTTTATGTGTTTTACAAGTATCAGAATTCTACAATATCATCACTCGATCTTTGTCATCAAGTCTTGGAAAAAACCGGTGTGGCAATTGCTCCAGGTCGTGATTTTGGGGCTATGGGTGAGGGTTACATCCGCTTAAGCTACGCGCAGTCGATGGAAAATATTGACCGCGCCCTGACTAAACTCGCAGAATGTAAGTTGTTGACAAGTTAGTACCTCGACAAATTTAAATCGTTCCCATGCTCTGCGTGGGAATGAAGCGAAGACGCTCTGCGTCACAAAAGAAAGACAAAAGTAAAATGGGACGCAGCCGCTTTTCTGTTATCAATGAATCGCCTCATTTTTTAACCTGTACTGTTGTGAACTGGATTCCACTGTTCAGTGATCCCAACATTGCAAAACTGTTGCTGGATTCATTAAGCTTTCTCCAAAAACAGCAAAGGTTAAAACTATTTGCTTATGTAATCATGGAAAACCATCTTCACTTACTTGCTTCTTCTGCCGAACTCTCCAAAGAAATTGGTAATTTTAAATCATTTACTGCACGACAAATTGTGGATTATTTAGAGGAGAAAAAACACTTTTCTCTGCTTAAACAGTTGAACTATTATAAAAGTGAACACAAGAAAAATAGAAATTATCAGGTCTGGCAAGAAGGTTCACATCCGGAAATGATAGTGAGTGAAAAGATGTTTCGTGCAAAGTTGGAATATATACACAATAATCCTGTGAAGAGGGGATATGTTGATCAGCCTGATCATTGGCGGTATTCAAGTGCAAGAAATTATTTGGGGCTCGAGGGATTGTTGAGTTTGAATGGTTTAGAAGACAGGGACGCAGAGCGTCAGTTAGGCGTTCCCACGCAGAGCATGGGAACGATTTAATGGTTTAGAAGACAGGACGCAGAGCCTTAAATCGTTCCCATAAATCGTTCCCATGCTCTGCGTGGGAATGAAGCTAAGACGCTCTGCGTCACAAAAGAAAGACAAAAGTAAAATACACCTTAATTCATCAGAGAAACTGTCCTTGACTTGGAGACCACTTCAAGAGCCAATAACAAGAATAAATCCTGTAAATTTTGTACATCCATGTAGATGAAATAACGATAAATGCAAATCAATCTTAAGCACCAAATACAAGGATCAGAAGACGGAATGCGTCTGGATCAACTGCTGACCTCGTTTGCTGCAATTATTTCACGTGCGCAGGCGCAGCGGCTTTTGAAGTCCGGAAATGTTTTACTCAACGGAAAACCTGAATTGTCGCCTTCCCGGAAAGTTCGTACAGGCCAAGAAATTTCGCTTACTATTCCTCCTCCGGAAACAACGGAAATTCTTGCGGAAAAGGGAGAGCTGGATATTTTATACGAAGACGAACATTTAATAGTCATCAACAAAGCGGCGCGAGTTGTCGTTCATCCTTCTGTCGGACATGCTTCCGGAACACTGGTTAATTTCATTCTGCATCATTGTCAGGATCTTTCCGGAATCGGCGGGGTGTTGCGACCCGGAATTGTACACCGGATTGACAAAGACACTTCCGGAGTTTTAGTGGTTGCAAAAACAGATGAAGCCCATTTGCACTTGTCAAATCAGTTTAAGCAGCATTCGGTCAAACGCCAGTATCAAGCGCTGGTTTGGGGCGTTCCGCAAAAAGGACATGGTGTTGTCAAAGCATACTTGGGACGCCATCCGGTACGGCGCAAGGATATTTCAATCATAGAAAATGATGATTCTGAGGAAAGAGAAACTAAAAAGGGAAAATATGCTGTAACACATTGGCGTGTTTTAAAGCGTTTTGAATTTTCCGCATTATTGGCCTGCCGTCTGGAAACAGGACGTACCCACCAAATTCGTGTTCACCTGACTTCGATTGGACATCCGCTGATTGGTGATCCGCAATATGGAAAATCGCCCCTTAAAAAACTTGCCGATGTATCCGCAGAATTAAGAATAATAATTACCAATTTCCACCGTCAAGCCCTGCATGCGGAAATACTAGGATTTGAGCATCCTGTTTCCGGAGAATGGCTTGAATGCAAAGCCCCGTTTCCTGATGATTTTAAAAAATTATTGAAAGCAATTCAACATGATTAACTCAAAAAGACAGTTCAATATCGCATGTCTGCAAACACGTCCTAGACCTGATTTTCAATCAGCTCTTGATGAAGCAATAGCGCTTGCGGAAGACGCCGTAGCAGCCGGTGCGGATTTCCTAACTCTTCCGGAATATTGCGGTGGCCTGAAAACTGAAGGTTCCGCGTTTGCTCCACCATTTGCAACTGAGGAGAATCACCCTGTTTTAAAAGGCCTCAGGGACTTTGCAAAAAACCGGAAGAAATATTTGCTGATTGGATCAATTGCTATAAAAAGTTCTGCGGAAAAGATTTTAAATCGCAGTTACATCATTGATGATTTTGGAAACATCATCAGCCGCTACGACAAAATTCATTTGTTTGATATAAAACTGTCGGAACAAGAATCATATCTTGAAAGTGCAACTGTTCAAGGCGGAGCGAAGGCCGTAATTTGCAAAACTCCTTTTGGATGCCTCGGACATACAATCTGTTATGATTTTCGTTTCCCACATCTTTTTCGGGATTTATCAAAAGCAGGCGCAGAGATATTATTTGTACCGGCGGTATTTACTGAAAAAACAGGAGAGGCTCATTGGCATGTGCTAAACAGGGCGAGTGCCATAGAAAACGGTGCATTTGTGGTTGCG
>JAESQU010000014.1 GCA_016764995.1 SAR324 cluster bacterium
ACTAGACCACAAATAAGTACAATATTGTAGTTTGTTGTTGATTACACATCTAACTGATATTACATCTTTAATCAATTGTGTATTGTTGTGATTTACAGTTGTAATCTCACTTTTAATCAGGTGGTCCGGGGTTCGAGCCCCCGCCGACCCACCAAGGAAAAGAGTAACTTATCAAGAATTCCTGCCTCTCTCACTTGCAATTGTGCCGTTTTTACGCTATTCAATTAAAGCTGAAACGTCAATCCTCTTGAAACTCAACCACAAGCAACAACAAAAAAAGGAATGATATGAAATTTTTATCGATAACAATCAGCAGAAAATTGTTTTTTATTTTCATAATAAACTCAATTATTACTGTCACTATTTCCGGAATGGTTATATTTTCATTTTTAGGATTATCGAGTCAATTCAACTTTAATTCCGAACTTTCAACCTATAAAAGCACACTTGATTCCATCAGGATTGAACAATCCAAGCTGAAAGGTCACGCACAATCATTTTATTTGAATGTGTCAGATGAAACCATCAAAGAAGGACTTGGAAACATAGGTGCTTCAATCGTCTTTATTAAAGGGTCACTGGCAAAATTGAAAGATGAAAATAACGAGACAATCAGCAGCAGTTCTCTTGGCAGTATTCACAGATTTAATTTGGATGAGCACAAATTAAACAAAATTGAGTCATTGAAAGCAAAATATGGAACAGCAATGCCTTCGGAACAATATGACGCAGAATTAAATGAATTGAAGAAAAAACTGAAAAACAAAACATTTATCTTTGACTTCCAACTGGAAGATTTAATTTCCAGAACCGGAGACAAAGAATTGGATCAACTGCTTCGCTCCTCGAAATTTTCGACTGTTATTTCAAAAGATTTGGAACAGATCGAACAAGGAGTATATAATCTTAAAATTTTTACTAAAAGAATTGCGGAGGTTTCCAGTGAGAAGATGAACTCCGGTCCTGTTGCCAAAAAGAATATATCTAATCTAATCAATGCCTTTAATGATTTTAAAAGTAAAAGAAAGAGGATCATTTTTAAACTAAGAGCAAAACGAAGTCTGATCGCGGGCAAACCGGAATACGAAACTTTCATGCAAAAAA
Source organism: SAR324 cluster bacterium (assembly GCA_016764995.1). Taxonomy (GTDB): domain Bacteria; phylum SAR324; class SAR324; order SAR324; family NAC60-12; genus Arctic96AD-7. The sequence continues at coordinate 1,105 of JAESQU010000014.1, forward strand.
TGATGGGAGGTGAGGCAGATGGAGTTGATGGATTCCAGAAAAAAGAATTCCTTACTCAAAATTTATATTATCAGTTGAATTTACTTATTGTAGAACTGGATGAAATCATGAGTGCGTCACAAGCAAAACGGGATGATGTGGGTTCAGCAAATCTCTCAGATCTTGAATGGATGTTGGATGATTACAAACTGATCAGGGATGATTTGACTACGATCGTCAACGAAACTGAGACGCAGAGCAACATTGATTCATTCAAAAATGTTGATGAACAATTCATGAAGACTTTTGAAAGCGTCAAAAAGTCAGGGTTACTGGTCAGTGAAAGTAAATTGCTGGACAACAATTATACAGAGTTAAATCTTGGCTTGTCGAGGATTCTGGGAGATATAAATGCAGTAATCAATGAAGACATTGAAAAAATCAATGCAAGTGTGATTGGAGAAACGGGAACCTTCATCTGGGTCGTGATGATCATCACAGTAATCGGACTGCTTGTCAGCCTCTTGTTCGGTTTTATGGTGAGAAGGTCCATTACCGCTCCCGTGAACGATCTTGTTACCATGTCAAAGGACATTGCGCAGGGAGAGGGCGACCTAACCAAAAGGATTATGGTTGCCGGTAAAGATGAGCTTGGTGAATTGTCAACCTGGTTCAACATGTTTCTTCAACGTCTCAACAATATGGTAGTTGAGGTCAAAAAACATGCCTCAAACATTAATGTTTCCTCGCAGGAGATGGCACTCGGCAACCAGGATTTGTCAAACCGTACCCATCAGCAAAGTTCTTCGCTGGAAGAAACTGCCACCGCAATGGAAGAAATCAACAGTATTGTGCAGAACAACGCGGAAGATGCAAAAAACGCGAATGAAATTACACAGAAAGCACAGCAATCTGTGGTTGACAGCAGAACCGAATTACTTGAGACAGTCAACAAATCCATCGATACAAACCAGGAGATGCTGCAGAATCTTCAGCAAACAAATACAAGTGTAGTTGAAGCCATGGAAGAAATTATGGAGAGCTCCAAAAAAATTGAAGGAATCACCACACTAATGAACGACATCGCTTTTCAAACAAATCTACTTGCGTTAAATGCTTCAGTCGAGGCAGCAAGGGCTGGGGAGCATGGCAAAGGTTTTGCCGTTGTAGCGTCCGAGGTACGGAAACTTGCACACCGTTCCGCAAAAGCGTCTACGGAAATTGGAGTGTTGATTCAAACCAGTCTGGAACGCATAAATTCCGGACGGAACCTGGTAAAAGACGGAGAGAAAGGGATGGATGAAATGAGAACTAAAATAGAAAACATGCTTAATAACCTCAAATCTGAGAGTGATTCCAATCTCAATGGAATTTTGCAATCAGTCAAGGAAGTGTCCGAAGTAATGGAAAATATCAAGATTGCTTCCGAAGAACAGGCCGAGGGAGTGGATCAGATAAACAAGACAATTGCAGATATGGACCGTATTACGCAGGAAAACTCCGCACTGGTCGAGCAAAATACCACTGCAAGCCAGCACATGGCTGAGGAAGCAGAGCAATTACAGACGCTTCTCAATACATTTAAGGTTGAAGAAACGGGCTCCAAAGAAATTGAAAGTCATACCAAACAGATTGAACAGATTAACCTGGGACAAAAACAAGTGAGGGTTAAGAACATTATGTCGAAGATAGAACCTGAAACCCCAAAGGAATAGCTAATAGGTACGGAAGACAAATCCATACCATCTTTCAGAAAAAATACTTTACTCACTAAAAACTATCTAGACTCACTGATTGCAATGCAAATCACCAAAAGTCCAAATAACACTGCAACTGCAAAATTAATGTCGGTTCCTGAACCAACGGAAGATGAATTCAATCTTTTTCGAAAACTGGTTCTGAAGGAACTTGGCTTTGAGTGGGGAGATGACAAGAAGTATTTGCTCTACGCACGAGTTCAGAGAAGGCTGCAAAAAAACCGACTGCAAACTTTCCAGAACTATTATGATTTTATTGAAAAAGATGAAAACAGTAGTGAGCGGCAGTATCTCTATAATGCTGTAACTACAACCAAAAGCGAGTTCTATAGGGAAAAACAGCATTTCGAATTTCTTCGTCAAAATATTTTCCCAGATTTGAAAAACCATACATCCCGTCGACAGCGTAAGTTGAGATTTTGGAGTGCAGGTTGTTCCAGCGGTGAGGAACCTTATACACTGGCAATGGAAGCTCATGATTATTTTGGTGCCAGTTTCATTTCTAACGGAGGACTACGGATTCTAGGTTCTGATGTAAATACTGAGGTGCTTGAATCTGCTGTTACCGGTTGTTATGCAGAAAAATTACTCAGTCCAATCCCTGTCGCATTCAGCAAGCGATATTTTTTTTCGGAATCTAAAGAGATTAATTCTCATCATCAGATAAAAACTGAAATTCAGCAGTTAATCCAGTTTCGTCAGTTTAATTTAATGTCTGCAAAATACCCGATTGCGACAAAATTTCAGTTGATCTTCTGCAGGAATGTACTCTATTATCTGCAACCGGAAAGGCGGGAATTTTTAATCAGGAAACTGGTTGATCACCTTGAAGAAGGTGGATGGCTGGTTTTGGGAATAACAGAATCGGGATATAAAATTGATAAAATGAAAAAGCATTCCATCAGCATCTATCAAAAAATATGACCTACTTTTTAATTTAAAAACATCTATGGAAATTGTATTGAAAAGTACCGGAATGAGAGTAAAAGGCAATTGTGTCATTCAAGAGCTTCAGCCTCTACAAAAGACTATGCTTGAAACAATCAACTCTGAACGCAGCAGCATTGAGATTGATTTATCTGAAATAAGAGTTATCGACACTGCAGGGGTTCAGCTA
>JAESQU010000198.1 GCA_016764995.1 SAR324 cluster bacterium
AAAAATGAAGATGCTCGTATTAAGTTGAAACGGTTATATCCTCTGATTAAATAGTATCTAATTAAGATTGACGATGTACTAGTTTAAGTAAAACTATAGTTAAATATTTTTAGAAACGTTGCAATTATTTTTTACCAGAATGAAATGTATGCCTTCACCAGAATCACATCAAGGGACAACAATGAAGACAAGTGGAATTTTACGTCAAAAATTATTTTAGGATAATCACCAGGTGTCACACTTTTTGTGAGAACCGTCACAAAAAGGTTTATTGGCAGAAAGCCCGCAGCGGCAAAGGGCTACCGTTCCTTCCCGTAATTCCTCTCGACCATCCGGATGGACTAAGGTCACGCCGTCTTTGATTATATATGGTCCTTTGTCGCCAATTTTGATTATTCGTTTAGAATCTTCCATCATATCTCTTTTTTGAGGTTATTTCAAAAAAGACCTCCTGCCGGAAATCTTGCACAATTGCTCATCCGTAGAAACAGCCTGTTTGACTAGACTGGCGGATTGTTAAAAGTGAATTATTTTTACGCGGTCACTTCGGTCCGGAGAAAAATACTTGCAGAGTTCCGGATAAATTTCAGTTAACCAGTTATAATCTTGCACTTGGCGTGAAAAAAGTAAACTCTATTTGACAATAATTAAATTTGTAGCGATAACTAATGCCAAAAAATATTCTCGCATTCATAACTATTTTAAGCATCCTCTCCATTTTATTTCTGTCCATTAAAATACAGCTTGTTTTGGCGCAGGAAAAGACTTCGGAAATTTCAACTGCAGTTCCGGAAACAGAGATTGCAGAGGACGAAGAAGGTGGATTTGATGATGAGTTTGAAGACGAGTTTGCCGCATCAGAAGAAGAAGTTTTTGATCCTCTGAGCGGATACAACAGCGTGATGACAGAATTTAATGATGGTTTTTATATTTTTGTTTTGGATCCGGTTGCACGTGGATATCGCTGGGTTCTTCCGGAAGTGGCACGGCGAGGCGTAAAAAACTTTTTTCATAATCTGCTCTTTCCATTACGCTTTGTCAATAACGCGTTGCAACTTAAAGCAAAAAACGCCGGCGAGGAATTTCTGCGATTCAGCATAAACAGTACAGTCGGAATTTTCGGATTTTGGGATCCTGCTAAAGAGTGGTTTGGTTTAGAAGCGCACGAAGAGGATTTTGGGCAAACTCTAGGATACTATGGAGTTGGCGGAGGTTTCCACGTCGTATTACCATTTTTGGGACCCTCAAATTTGCGGGATATGTTCAGCTTGTATCCGGAAATTCAAATGGATCCGCTAAACTATGTGGAAAATCGGCCATATAACTTTCCTCAACCTGAAGGTGAATATATTGGACTTTCCAGAAAAACAATCCAGCAATATGAACTGACACTTTTAAAAACTATTAACCGTGAATCTTTGCGGATTGGTCAATATGAAAATCTTAAAAAAGACGCAATTGAACTCTATCCCTTTTTGCGGGATGTCTATGAACAAAACAGAGCTAAACTAATCAGAGAATAATCATGCAATTTTCTACGAAAAAAATAATTAACGTTTTGCTAATTTTTCTATTTTTCTTCTCTTTTGCTTCAACATCACTTTTTGCGGATGAAATCAGTGAAATACGTACAATGACAAAAGAAAAAGTTGATCTTGTCATTAACACACTCAGAGATGAGAGTTTGAGTAAAGAAGAAAAAAAGGAAAGAATTTTAACAACAATCGATGGTCTTTTTGATTTTAGTTTGATGGCAAGATTGAGTTTAGGCAAAAAGCACTGGAAATCGCTCAGTAAGGCCGGTCGAAAAGAATTTTCTGAACTCTTCGTGGAGAGGCTAAAACAATCTTATTTGGACAAGCTTGACCTTTATACGGATGAAGAAGTTGTGGTTGGAGACGCAAAATTGACCAAGAAAAATCGGGTGGAGGTGCTGACCTATCTTGTCAGCAAGGACGATAAAAAAGAGATGACATACAAACTTTACAAAACAAAGAAAAAGGGTTGGATGGTTTATGATGTTGATGTTCTTGGAGTAAGCATTGTTCAGACTTATCGCTCCCAGTTTTCAGGAATTTTAAAAAAAGAATCATTGGAAGAATTAATTGAGCGTCTGCGTTCTTTAGGAGAATTGGGGTCTTGATGTTGAGGAAATTCTATGACAAATTCATTCTAACTTACCCTAAAAGCATTTTGCTTTTGATGCTGATTTGCATTGCGGCATTGGGTTATCAAGCAAGATATTTAGAAATTGATGCATCTGCAGAAACTCTGTTGCTTGAAGATGACAAAGATCTGGCCTTTACACGCAAAGTAAATGAACGTTATGGAAGCAGCGATTTTCTTGTCTTAACTTACAGTCCAAAAGGGGATTTGCTTGCGGACAACACTTTAAATTCTTTGCGTAAATTGAGTGCAGAATTGCTTGCGTTGGATAGAGTTGAATCCGTAGATTCTATTTTAAACGTACCTTTGCTGGAAAGCCCCCCCAAGCCGGTCAGTGAACTTATAAAAAATGTTCCGACGCTGGAATCTCCCGGAATTGATAAAGCACTTGCCAAAAAAGAATTTCTCAATAGTCCAATCTACAGAGATAATCTCGTCAGTCCGGATTTCAAAACCACTGCATTGCTGATCAATCTGCATGATGACCCCTTGTATCGTGAACTGTTGCAGCAACGGAATAGTTTGCGGAAAAAAGAAAAGGAGCAAAGCCTGAGCTCTGTGGAGCAACTGGAGTTGGAAAAAGTGCTACGGGATTTCAAAAATCACCGCGACAAAATGCGACTGATTGAGCACAATAATATTTCTAAAGTCCGCGCAATTGCGGATAACTACCGAGGAGACGCAAAGATATTTCTTGGTGGTGCAAGTATGGTTGCGGATGATCTGATCACTTTCATTAGAAGCGATCTTCAAGTTTTTGGCAGTGCGGTTTTTGTTTTTTTAATGCTCACACTCTGGGTTATTTTCAGACAGTTGCGTTGGATTTTACTTCCTTTGATTACCTGTAGTTTTTCTGTTGTGACAACCAGTGGATTTTTAGGTCTTTTTGGCTGGGAAGTTACAGTGATTTCCTCAAATTTCATTTCCATCCAACTGATAATCACAATGGCAATTACAATCCATTTGATCGTCCGTTACCGTGAATTGGCGAGATTAAATCCTGAAATGGATCAGCGTCAGTTGATTTTGGACTCAACGATATTTATGGCCAGACCTTGTACTTTTGCAGTGTTGACGACAGTCGTTGGTTTTGCGTCACTTGTCCTGAGCGGAATTTTGCCGGTCATGAATTTTGGCTGGATGATGAGCGCGGGAATTGGAGTTTCACTATTTCTGACGTTCTTGATTTTTCCGGTGCTCTTAATGCAGATGCCGAAGGCGATGCCTAACACTTCCTTTGAGTCGCGCTTTGCATTGACCAAAATATTTGCCGATATCACAGAACGACATGGAAAGAGCATACTTTTTATCAGTGTTGCCGCGTTCATCATTAGTATTGCCGGCGCGGCAAGACTGAATGTGGAAAATAGTTTCATTGATTACTTCAAGGAATCTACTGAAATTTATCAGGGAATGAAATTAATTGACCAACAACTTGGTGGAACAACTCCACTGGATTTGATAGTTAATCTTGAACAAAGTGAAGATGAATTTCAGCAGACCGAACAAGAAAATAAAGCTGATGCAGAAGTGGAAGATGAAGAAGAGTTTGATGCCTTTGAAGAAGAATTTGAGGAAAGTGCCGGAGAAGCACAATACTGGTTCACTGCTGAAAAAATGGCGCGGATTGAAAAAATACACGATTACCTGAATGGACTGGAGCAAACAGGAAAAGTGCTTTCACTCGGGACTATGCTCAAAATTGGGAAAACCCTTAATTCCGGAAAACCGCTGGATAATTTTATGCTCGCGCTTCTTTACAACGAACTTCCGGAACGTTTTCGCAAAATTATTATGGATCCTTATGTTTCTGTTGAAAACAATGAGGCGCGGTTTTATGTGCGGATACGTGATTCGGAACCTAATCTGAGGCGAAATGAACTTTTGAAACAAATTCAGTTTGATCTAAAGGACAAGTTGGATATTCCGGAAGGAAAATGGCAGCTCGCAAATTTGCTTGTACTCTATAACAATATGCTGCAAAGCCTTTTCAAATCACAAATACTCACTTTGGGAGTAGTAATAGTTGCATTTCTAATCATGTTCATATTTCTGTTTCGCTCAATTACAATTGCGCTGATCGCGATTTTTCCAAATGTACTTTCAATTGGCGTGGTGCTGGGTTTCATGGGCTGGATGGGAATTCCGCTGGACATGATGACCATTACAATTGCGGCAATCAGTGTCGGAATTGCAGTAGACAACACCATTCACTATATCCACCGCTTCAAGCATGAGTTTACTATAGACCGCAACTATCTGGCGGCTATGCACCGATCTCACGAAAGTATCGGTTACGCTATGTATTACACATCCATTACGATCATCATCGGCTTTTCAATTCTTGTGCTCTCTAAATTTATTCCGAGCATCTATTTTGGTTTATTGACCGGACTGGCTATGTTGATTGCTCTGGTTGCGGCACTGACGCTTTTGCCGCAATTGCTGATTGTCCTGAAACCTCTGGGTCCGGAAAATCAAAAAGCATAACACCATGAAAGCTAAAACTGTTCAAACAAAAGTCATGCTCTCCCAGACCGGACAGTTAATCAATAATAACCTTTACGGAATTAGATCCTTTCGAGCTGCCAAAAGATAAATGTTCGGACCAGTTTTTGACATAATTTTACCAATTTTCGGACTTTTGATGGTGGGTTATATCACTGCCCGTGTCGGCTGGTTTGATCAGTCAGCAATTCGTGGACTCACACGGTACGTCTTTGATTTTGCTGTACCGATGCTTTTGTTGCGTACCCTTTCCTCCACAAATCTTCCAGATGTGATCCCCTGGGATTATCTTGCTTCATACTATTTTGGAACATTTTTCGTTTTATTTACAGGATTTGTGTTAACACGATTGTTTTGGCAACGCACCCTTTCCCAGCAGGTTATCAATGCTTTTTCCGGTAGTTTTTCCAATACTGTTTTGCTTGGAATTCCAATTATTTTGCTTGCTTTAGGTGATGATGCGGTTCTGCCTCTGTTTATTATCATCGGCACACATGGTCTCATTATGGTACCACTTTTCACAATTATGCTTGAAATGGCTAAAAACGGAAGAGGACGTATTACAACTGTCATTACCAGGACTTCGTATGGTTTGATCACCAATCCCCTCATCATTGGATTACTTTCCGGCTTAGCGTTAAATTCATTTGAAATATCGTTGTGGAAGCCAATTGATGAAATGGCAAAGTTGCTGGGCAGTTCTGTTACTCCCTGCGCTTTGTTTGCCCTCGGAGCGACACTGGCAAGTTTCAGGGAAAAAATATCATGGCAGGAAGTTCCATTGATTGTCGTCATAAAGACTCTTGTACACCCCCTCGTTGTCTGGGTTTTGGCTACGCAGGTTTTTGGTATTAAAGAAGCAATCTGGATTCAAGTCCTGGTGTTGCTGGCGGCACAGCCGACGGGCGTCAATCCTTTCCTTTTTGCCAGCCGTTATAATGTGGGACAGTTAATCGCAAGTGGATCAGTTTTCATTTCCACTGTGTTTTCCATATTTACGCTCAGCCTGCTTCTTGCCTTTTTCAATTAAGTCCTCTTCAAGGCATGAAAACTTAAAAAATATTCACTCCACAAATGACTGGAAAATTATTTAAAATCAGTGAAAATGAAACAGTTTGACAATCCTGATAAAAGGGAAATATGGCAGTAGTAGAAATTGAAAAAAAGGACAATGTTTACATTGTTACCCTCAATGATCCGGAAAGAGGAAACGCGATAAACGCAGAGGCGCTTTCTGCTCATCGCAAAGTCTTAACTGAGTTGGAGGCGGTTACAGAAAACTCTGCTGTGGTGGTTGCCAGTAGTGATGAAAAATCATGGTGCGTAGGTCTTGATTTTGAATGGATACAGGGGCAGTCAGCGGATCAGTTTGAAAATACTTTCAGAGAGCTTGAGGAAGTCTTCGGACGCTGGGCACTGTTAGCACTGCCAACAGTAGCGTGTCTCAATGGTCATTGCCTGGCGGGAGGCGCTGTTTTTGCTTCTGCACTTGATTTCCGCATTATGCGTGAAGACAGAGGCTGGTTTGCTTTTACGGAAATTGACGTTAAAATTCCGCTTTCGCCTATTCTTTATGAGTTAGCAGATCTACTTCCGAATAAACAGACAGTACGAGAACTTCTGCTGACAGGAAGGCGCATTGGAGGTGCTGACGCAAAAAAAATGGGAGCGGTTGATGAGTGCCATTCACTGGAAAAATTAATGCCGCGCGCACTTGAAATTGCGGAAGAACTGTCCCAGAAAGACCATAAGACTTACAACGCAATGAAGCAACTTTTAAAACAGAAGTTGGTACGGCAGATTAAATTGGAAATTGAGAGTTGAAGTTCTTACTCGAATTAAATTGTATTGAAAATCATTGTTCTTCTTTTGGAGCGTAAATCAAAAGTTTAAGTGTCGAGCTCCACTTTTATTTTACAAGTCTCACCGTTTAAATCCCATACCATGCCCTCCTGAGTTTCACCGGATTGCAGTTGGTTCGCAAGTGTTTCAAGGCACACAAAATCCGTAAAATTTTCCAATGCGTTGTTCAGTACAACGGAACCTTGATAACTGATGCTGATTCGATCCATCACATCAAGATCCATTTCTTTTCGCATGTTCTGGACTTTGTTCACAAACTCACGCGCAAAACCTTCCTGAATCAAATTTTCATTCAGTTCCGTGTCTAAAGCAACCGTCAGTCGGTTGTCTGTTTCCACCAGCAAACCTTCTTTTTCCTGGCGTTGAAGCAAAACATCTTCTGGAGTTAACTCTAAAGTTTCTCCTTCAATTTCTAAAGAAATTTTAGCACCGTTCTGCAGTTTCTTGATCGCCTCAAGATTCAGTTCCGCGATGGCGTTTGCCGCAACTTTCATTTTTTTGCCAAGTTTTCGTCCCAAAGTTTTGAAATTGGCTTTTGCGCTTAAATTTACCAGTTCCTCCTCATCCGGAGTAATTACGATTTCTTTAATATTCAGTTCATCGGTAATTAAATCTGCGAGGTTTTCCAAAACTTTTTTTGCTTCCGGATCATGAGTAACCAGAAAAATCTTTGGTAGCGGCTGGCGAATTTTTAACTGATGCTTGGCACGCAGCGCCCTTCCCATTGTGACAGTAGAAAGCACCAGATCCATTTGCTTTTCCAAGTCAATGTCTCTGTATGCAGAATCCGCTTCCGGAAACAAAGCCAAGTGTACACTTTGATGATCGGATTCCTGACGCAGTGTCCGGAAAATTCCATCGGCGATGAATGGAATAAAGGGCGCGATAATTTTGCTGAATTCGAACAACACTGTGTAAAGTGTGGCGTATGCTTCTCGTTTGTCAGGACCTTGCCCTGCTTTCCAGAAACGTCTCCTGCTGCGGCGGATATACCAATTTGTCAACAAGTCGATGAAACCGACAAATGGCGCAACAGAGCGATTCAAGTCGTAACTGTCCATCTCTTTTTGCACTTCTGAAATCAGCTTCTGTAAACGTGACATAATCCAGCGGTCCATCGGATTATTGTTTTTTACAGAAAGATTTTCCGGAGTCGGTTCCCAGCCGTCAATTTTGGCATAGGTGCTAAGAAATACGAGTGCGTTCCAGAGTGGCAGAAGTTGCTGTCTTGTTGTTTCTATCAATCCTTTTTCCGAAAAGCGTAAATCTTCACCGCGAACAGCCGGACTATTGAGCATGTAAAGACGTACCGCGTCAGCACCATATTTGTTCAACATCTGGTTAGGATCGGGATAGTTTTTGAGCCTCTTACTCATTTTTTTGCCGTCTTCCGCCAGTATCAAACCGTTGACAACACAGTTATTGAATGCGGGAGTATCAAACAAAGCGGATCCCAAAACTGCCAGTGTATAGAACCAGCCACGAGTTTGGTCTAAGCCTTCACAAATAAAATCTGCAGGAAAATTTGCCTCGAAACGTTCCTTGTTTTCAAAGGGATAATGCTCCTGAGCATAAGGCATGGAACCTGATTCAAACCAGCAATCTAGTACTTCCGGAACACGGTTATAGGTTTTTCCATTTCGTTTTACGACCAGTGGATCAACAAAATGTTTGTGAATGTCATCAATTTTTTCTCCGGTCATTTCTTCTAGTTCAGCGACGCTTCCGATGCATAAAATATCACCGTCCTCACTTTTCCAAACTGGAAGCGGAGTACCCCAAAAACGGTTACGGCTGATAGCCCAGTCACGTGCGTTTTCTAGCCATTTTCCAAAACGACCATCACGTATGTGTCCAGGCACCCAATGCACTGTTTTGTTGTGCTCGACCATCCTGTCCTTAATTGCTACAACATTTACGAACCATGTTGAAATTGGTTTGTAAATCAAGGGCGTATCAGTACGCCAGCAAAAAGGATAACTGTGCTGTACAGTTTCATGGAGGAACATTTTCCCTTCATCTTTAAGACGCTGGACAATGGCTTTGTCGGCATCTTTGATATTCTTGCCGGCGATAAATCCCATGTAATCCAGAAAATTTCCTTCTTCATCCACCGGATCAAAAATTGGAATATTTTCACGCTGAAAAATACGGACATCATCCTCTCCAAAACAGGCTAAATGCACAATTCCTGTTCCGCTTTCATCGCTGACATAATCATCCAACTGTATAGCCCAGGTGTTAGTCGTGTCGATGTGGCTTTTTGCAAAATCAAATAAGGGCTCATAAGTTTTCCCCCTCAATTCCTTGCCTTGCATTTCGGCCAGCACTTCATAACTTCCTTCCTCGAAATATATGTTGATACGTGTTTTCGTGAGGATATAGCAGTCACCACTTTTTTTATCTCGGATTTTACTATAGATAAGTTTTGGTCCCGCGCAGAGTCCCATATTGGAGGGTAAAGTCCAGGGAGTTGTTGTCCATGCAAGAAAATACAAATTTTCCTCTCCACTGATTTTGAAGCGCAAAGTCACAGAAGGGTCCTGAATATCTTTGTAATTCAGATTTGCCTCAAAGTTTGAAAGTGGAGTAGAGACCCGCCAAGAAAAAGGAACGACCTTAACTCCCTCATAAATCAGACCTTTATCCCAAAGGCGTTTAAAGACCCACCATACGGACTCCATGAAATCAATATCCATGGTTTTGTAATCATTATCGAAATCAACCCAGCGCGCCATGCGTTCCACTGTTTCACGCCATTCTTGTGTGTAACGTAAAACAATTGCTCTACATTCCTCATTAAAGTTTCCTTCTCCAAAAGTTTCAATTTCATGTCGGCCATTCAGTCCAAGAGTTTGTTCTACTTCAAATTCAACCGGCAAGCCGTGTGTATCCCAGCCAAAACGTCGTTCAACTCTGAAGCCGCGCATGGTTTTGTAGCGTGGAATAACGTCTTTGATCGTTCCGGCTAACAGGTGTCCATAATGCGGAAGTCCTGTCGCAAACGGCGGACCGTCATAAAAACTGAAAGTTTTGTCTTCCGGACGTTCATCGATTGATTTTTGAAAAATATTTTCTTTACGCCAGAAGTTTAGAATTTTTTCTTCCATCTGCGGAAATCCGAGTCTGTTGGACACTTCTTTCATAGTCTTGATAGGTTGTTGCTGGATGGTCTATTTACATGCGTTGGGCGTTTCAGCTTATGCGAAAACACCACAAGCGTTATACTCTAGGGATTTCTCGTGAGAAGCGTACGGCAAGATTAAAATATTCCATGGCTAGGGTCCCAAGTTTCTCATCTTGTTGGGCGACCTTTAGTTCACAAGTTTTGACACCTTGTTTAAGTGCGCAATAGGTTTGATAAAGCGGTAGCATTCTCAGCAAATCCTGGTCATTTGAGACTTCAAGATATTGCTTTAAAAATGCATCAAACAGCTCAGTTTTACCCATACGTGCAAGCTCGACTGTTAAAGACGAAACGTCATTTGCCACATCAAGAACAGCCAATTTCTTTTGAACTTCCTGTGGACTGATGAAGAATACCTGATCGCCGTTAACGAAAATATGTTCTGGTAAAAATGCACCGTGACCCAACACAATTCGGCCTTTTTTCTGACGCTTGCTGAAAAGACGTTTGTGATCATCGATAAACTTTTCAAGAGGATGTCTAATCATGTCTAAAATCGGCTGTGTTAGCGATGCCTCAAAATAGCGTTTCAGTTGAAAAAGCATGTCGTCACAGAGTGCCCTGAAAGGTTCGGGTTTTCCGGACTCTGCGGCTCTATCTTTTGCAGGCGAAATGGCATGAATTTCCGCAATCCGAGTTGCAATGCTCTCAATATTTTTTTCTGTAACCTTGTTTTTTACCAGTAGTTGGGAAAGCAACCACTGATCAGGAAGAGCTTCCATTTTTAGTGCATACTCAATTGTTTCCCCTTCTACATCACCTATTTTGAGCTTAGCATTTTGTGCCTTGACCGGCAGTACTTCCAGCTGCCAGTTTGGATTAAAACGACGGCTGAGCCTGCACTCTTCATGACAAAAGGCTTCTTTAACTGCTAATGTAGCGTATTCATTACCCCTCTTTTTGATCTTGTAAAGCTGGTCATCAGCCCTAAACAGATATGAAGTGGTTGTCTCTAGAAGCTTTATAGATTTTGGAGAATTGTTATAGGCTTCAGGTTCATGGAGGGCCTTAACCAACTCTATTTGCGTTGCAGTCATAGTTTGTTTTAAAAATTTAAAATGCTTTTGCGAAAATTTCTCTAATAAATCTTTTTTTTAAAGTGCTCAAAAAACAGCAATCAGTATTTAGTGGAAATTGAAGACTTTACAATAGAATTAAGTTTTTAACAGCAGAATAATTTAAATATTAAGAATGTGCCCCAGTTTATTTTTTTTGGTATGCGTGTATTTTATATTACCTGGATTACTCTTAATTTCAAGCGGGATTCTTTCTACAACTTCCAATCCGTGACCTTGAACTCCAACAATTTTGCGTGGATTATTGGTCATTAAGCGCATCCGGCGGACACCAAGCATATAAAGCATTTGCGCACCCAAGCCGTAATCACGCAAATCTGCTTTAAAACCCAATTTCTGATTTGCTTCCACTGTATCTGCGCCATCGTCTTGGAGTGCATAAGCCTGAAGTTTGTTAATCAATCCAATCCCGCGCCCTTCCTGTGGCAAATAAAGGATTACGCCTTTTCCCTCTGCTTGCACCATCTCCATTGCCGCATGAAGTTGTGGTCCGCAGTCACAGCGATATGAACCGAAGACATCACCCGTAAGACATTCTGAATGCACACGTACCAGCACAGGTTCATCTTTTTCCCACTCACCCTTGACCAATGCGACATAATCACTGTCATCCAAAAGACTTTGAAAACCTATCACTTGAAATTCACCAAATTTTGAGGGCAAGATTGCTTCTGCTTTTTTGATAACAAGTGTTTCATTACGTTTCCTGTAATGAATCAAATCTTTAATTGTAATGATCAATAAGTTGTGGTGTTCTGCAAACTTTATCAAATCAGGAACTCTTGCCATTGTACCGTCTTCATTCATGATCTCACAGATCACTCCTCCAGGCAGCATCTTGGCCATTTTTGCCAAATCCACAGCAGCTTCAGTATGTCCCGCTCTGCGTAAGACTCCCCCTTCCACGGCGAGTAAAGGAAAGACATGTCCGGGACTGCGTATGTCTTCAATTCTAGCTTCCGGATTAATTGCCGCTTCGATTGTACGGGCACGATCCCCAGCAGATATTCCTGTTGTTACTCCAACTGAAGCCTCAATACTAACCGTAAAGTTGGTACCCAATGTCGCGTTATTGTTATTCACCATTAGTGGTAGATTGAGCCGCTTTACAGTATCAGCATCAAGGGGAAGACAGATCAGTCCCCTTCCGTATTTTGCCATGAAATTAATTTTTTCCGGAGTAGCAGCCTCAGCCGCGCAAATGAGGTCGCCTTCATTTTCACGGTCTTCATCATCTACCACCACAATTAATTCACCTCGGCCAATGGCTTTTATCGCGTCATCAATGGAATTAAAAATATTGTCTTTATCTGGCATCATCTAATTTTTTGTGAAATAATTTTTTTAAAATTGCTATGTAATAACAGAGATATAATAATTAGAAGCAACTAGTTATTTTATTTTTGCTGAAATTAGCACGTCATCGCCTAGTGGGGTTATCGAGCAAATTTCAATTTGTGGAGTTTCATTTAAGTTGTTGATATTTAAATCGCCGCACCATGTCATAGCTCTCTGTCCACCAATAATTTTTGGTGCAATAAATAAGGCCAGTTTATTTACACAATTACTTTTAAGAAAGCTTGCGTGAATTAGACTTCCGCCTTCTACTAATAAACTCTTTATACCGTGTTTTTGTAATTCTGAAAGTACCCATGAAACCTCCGGAATCTTAGCTGGAGCTTTTATAATTGTTAAATTAGCCAATTCCGGCCAACTCCGCAGAGGTGCCTCATTTCCGGTAACAATTATAACTGGGATACCGTCGTTTTGAAATACTCGGCATTGTTCCGGAATGCGCGCTTTGGAGTCCAAAACAATCCGGACCGGTGACCGACCTTCTTCAATTCCGCGTACAGTCAATTCAGGATCATCTGCCAGAACGGTGTTGATGCCAACTAAAATTGCATCATTTTCATGTCTTAATTCATGTACCTTCTGCCTTGCCACTTCACCGGTAATCCATTTTGAGTGCCCGGATGCAGTGGCAATTTTTCCATCAAGTGTGGCTGCTGCTTTAAGAGTGACCGTGATTGCAGAGCTTTTCTTCATAAGTCTCTCAAAATAAAGTCACTCTTTGGTCTTGAATCGTACGGTTGTTTTTTATTAAACGAAATTTGATAAACTCGCAAAAAATCTAAATGACAACATTTTTTGAATGCATCATATTTCACCGGTTAAATTCTATAATTATTAACCCGAAACAACAAGGTTTATGAACAGGATCTGGACTTAGAGCCGGTTTTAACAAAATTCAATTAGTCTGAAATGAAGCAGGTTTTTCAAATTACTACTCAAATTTCGATTGAGATTTTTCAGAAAAGAAGCATTTTTACGAGCTGAAAATTCCATTATTGCTTAGCAACATGACACGAGCGCAGCCCTTGTGCGTCTGTCCATTCGTACATCAACTTGCCTACGCGGAGCATGTCTTCTGGATTCCCGGGATTAAAATGGCCTCCTTTAATCCATGTTTCACTTTTGGGTTCCGGAGAACTTTCCCAGAGGGGAAGATAAGCTTCAGGTGGAACTAAAGGGTCATTTGTGCCGTTAATAAAATGAATTGGTGTTTCGTAAATATACGGTAAATATGACTCCATTTCTCCATATTTAAAGATGTTTCCCAGCAAAAATGACAAAATGTGTGAAAGCATACGGACTCCTGCAACTTTTGTTTTTGTGCTAAAATCAGGATTAAATTCAGTTAAATCGAAATGTAATAATCCTTGACTAAATAATAGTGGTTGGATGACTTGCTGAAAATTTGTGAAACCGTAGATTATCATCAATCCAGCAACTTTCTCTGGCGCAAAACTGGTAAGGATAACCGGAAATGCCGCGCCAACGCTTCCTCCGGCCAAGACAATTTTGTCTGTAAAACGTGGATCCGCAAGTTTTCCTCCTTGTACATAATTCAAAAGCGCGTTTAGGGCGCCAAGTGTATGTCGAGATTCTTCACGCATTTTCTCCGGAATTTCCCACCAGTCAAGTAAACTCCAGTTTTTCCAATGCTGTCGCAGAAGAAAAGAATGAACAGGTTGTTTCATCAGAATAGTATTTCCGGTATATTTCCATTTGCCTCCGCCTGCCAATAAATTTTCACCTTCTTCCACTCCTCCAATAAGAATAAGTGTGTCGCATTTAAGTTTTTCAGGTCGTGTAATCCAGGCAGTTGTTGAACGTTCAGGATCATCGACAGAGCGTAATTCCCATGTTAACGCCGTTAACTCCGTGACCGTCCATTCCGGAACATCGTCTGCTTGAAACGGTTGTTGCACAAGATAAATTTTAAATGCGACTCCGCTGATTACTAAGATGATAACTGAAACGATCAAGAGCAAAAGGAAACGTCCGAATTTCATTCGTTTTTCAGATTGAGGATTGAAAGACAATCAATGATCATGGAGTGTACTTAATTTTTAACTCTGAAATAATAACATCTTATGTCCGCTATCGGTCTTGGACTGGACACCACTTTTGATGATACCTCAGTCGCCATCTTGCGTGGTAAACGTGAAATTCTGGCAAACCTGACTCTTTCTCAATATAAGGATCATGAAGAGTTCGGCGGAGTTGTTCCTGAAAGAGCTTCGCGCAAACATCTTGAAGTCATACATCACTTAATTGCTGATGCATTGAAAGAGGCACAGCTTGATTTTTCAGGAATTGATTACATTGCGGTTTCCAACCATCCAGGTTTATTAGGTTCTTTACTGGTTGGACTGACGGTCGCAAAAAGCTTAGCATACACCTTACAATGTCCGCTAATTGGAGTCAATCATGTAGAATCCCATCCATACGCGAACGTCCTCATTCATGGAGAAATGCAGTTCCCGATACTTCATCTTGTTGTTGCGGGAGGGCACACTTTGTTAATTAAGGCACGCGACCATTTTGATTATAAAATCATTGGCCGGAGTTTAGACGATGCGGCCGGAGAATGTGTGGATAAAGTCGCAAAAATGTTTGGACATCCAATGCCTGGAGGTCCTGTTGTGGACAGAGCGGCGCAAGAATTTCCAGGAGATGCTTTTGATTTTCCGCGTCCGCTGATGCACAAAAACGAGCATAATTTTTCGTTCAGTGGTTTGAAAACAGCAATGTTACGTTTTAGAGAACAGAATCCCGATATTTCTTCTTCAAGCAAAAATAGCTCAAATCCGCTTTTGGCAGAAGGTCCAATCCTCTCCGCTTTTTTTCAAAGTGTGGTTGATGTGTTACTCCATAAAACTTTCAAGGCAGCAAAATTTTATGGTTTGAATAACATTTCTGTTTCCGGTGGACTGGCCGCCAGTCGCAAGTTACGATCAGCATTTGAAGAGGAATCTGCAAGAAAAGGAATTCAGCTTTTTTATCCACCGCCAAATCTATGTACAGACAATGCCGCAATGGTGACTTGCTTAGCCGCTCACCGCTTTGAAGCGCAGCAGTTTGATGATCTGAAGCTGGATGCTTTTCCTAATTTGATCTGTTGAATGAGGACTTATTTTTTTCTAAAAATCAAAGTGCTGGCCCAGGAAAGTCCAACACCAAATCCTGCTAGAACGGCAACTTGCATTTCTTGATTGTCAAACTCCTGTGAAAGAATCATGGGGACAGAAGAAGAAACGGTGTTTCCGTACGTAGCGGAGTGGAAGGGACAGCGTTCCCGTGGTACACCAAGTGTGTCCGCGATAGAATTGACAATGTGGAGACTTCCCTGATGCAAAAGGAAACGGTCTATTTTATCAAGTGCATGACCGTTTTTTTCCAACATTTTCCGGATACTGTCCGGAATCACACGTACCGTAAAGGTGAATACCGCTCGTCCGTTCATGTGTACGTGCCCATCATCCTTCACAATGATTCCTTCTTTTTTGCTGCCGTCTGAACCAAAAACAAATTTTCCGAAATCGAAGACAGGATCTTCGGTCAGCAAAGTAACTGTGGCGCCATCTCCAAATAAGGTTGCGGTTTTTTTGTCATCATTATTCATCACCTTTGAATACGGATCAGCGGTAAAGAGCAAACCTTTACGGAATCCATTTGATTCCATGAAAGACCTGATTACGGAGAGTCCATAAACATATCCGGAACATCCCAGAGAGAGGTCAAAAGCTGCGCAGTTTTGAGAAATGGAAAGTTTTTCGTGAAGAATTGCGGAAGTGTGAGGAAGTCCGTGTCCATCCGGATTTTGAGTACAGACGATCATACAATCGATTTCATCAGGAGAAACCGACTGTTGCTGTTGTAAATTTTCCCATGCATTGACGCATAGATCGGAAGTTTCCTGTTCCGGAGCTTTTTTGGCAACTTGAGTAAAGCCGATTTTATCACGAACAAATGAGGCGGTCATACCAAATTTATCCATGCGTTCCAAGTTGGAAGTACGAGCATCGGGTAAATAAGTCCCAATCGCCTTGATGCCAATCATATCAGTTATTTTTCTTTGGAAAAAGGTTGTCCAATGGCTTTAGGTGCTACTGCTCTGCCGACAAAACCTGCCAGAAAGATAACAGTGAGAATGTAGGGTGACATATCTAAAAAGCTGTTGAGCAGTTTCACTGGAACAATGCCCTTTAGCAAGTCAAAAACTTCAGGTTTATCTTTGATTGCAAACAAAAATGAGAAAAGCAGACAGGCGAACATTGCTGGATAAGGGCGCCACTTGCCGACTATCATTGCCGCCAGCGCGATATAACCTTTACCGGCAGACATATCTTTTACGAAAAAGGCTAAGTGGGCAGTAGAAAGATAAGCTCCAGACATTCCTCCCAAGATTCCGTTCAAAAGTAAAGCCTGGTAACGAGTTTTGTTTACTGAAATTCCGGTTGTGTCTACAGCTAAAGGATTTTCGCCAGTGGCTCGTAAGCGTAAACCGAAACTACTTTTGAAGATTATCCATGCTGTGACAGGAACCATTAAAAAAGCAATGTAAACCAGAATACTGTGTCCGCTAATAATTTCATAATATATATCTCCTAAGATTGGAATATCACGGAACTCCTCAGCATAAGGCAGTTCTATTGACATAAATCGGGCTTCTCTGGAAAGTTGGGGAGTTTTACCTCCCATTCCAAACCAGGCGTTGGCCAGCACCACTGTCAAGCCCATCGCAAAAATATTGATTGCTACACAAGAAACGACTTGGTTACCGCGTTTGGTGATACTGGCGTAACCATGTATCATTGAAAAGATAATACCGATGCCGATAGAGCCCAATAGTCCCCACCATGCCGATTGTGTCCAATATGCGACAGTTGCCGCCACAAAGGCTCCACCGAGCATTTTTCCTTCCAGCCCAAAGTCAATCACTCCGGAACGTTCCGCAAATATTCCGCCCATTGCGGCGAACACGAACGGAACAGAAATTCGCAGAGTTGCATCCAAAATTAATAATAAATCATTCCACATACGAAGGTTAACGGTTATCGTTTGTATTTCATGATTTTGTGTTTTCCAGCTAGAATTGCGGTTTCCCCGCGGTTCATTTTATTAGGTAGCTAAACGTTTTACAAATTGCTCAATTTGCGGCCGGAAAAGATTTTCCAATGCTCCGGCAAATAGAATCACCAAACCCTGGATGAGTACTACCATGTGACGATCAATGGCCTGTACTTCAAAAGAAAGTTCTGCTCCCCCCTGATAAAGAATTCCAAACAACAAGGCAGCCAGCAAAATTCCTAATGGATGATTGCGGCCAATCAGCGAAACCGCAATACCGGTGAAGCCGATGCCTGCCTGAAAATTAAGCATGAGTCGATGACTTGAACCCATGATTTCGTTTATGCCTACAAAACCCGCCAATCCACCACCGATGACCATGGCAATGATAATGTTCTTTGAAACACTTATTCCGGCATAAACCGCAGCGGTTTCATTTGTACCAACCGTCCGAAGTTCATATCCCCAACGGGTGTACCAAATAAAGCGCCAAACTAAAAACAGACAAATGAGCGCAAAGATGAAAGTTCCATTAAGCGGAGTTTGAGTAATTTCAATTCCAAACCATTCAAATATTTCGTGCATTTGCGGAATCCAGACTCCCTCTCCGAATTCACGTGATTCAGGAGACATTTCTTTAGGAGGTCTGAGGACATGCGACAAGAGATTCACCATGACCACTGAAGCGATGAAGTTGAACATGATGGTTGTTACCACCTCATGGCTTCCTCGTTTTGCTTTCAAATATCCGGGAATCGCACCCCATAATCCTCCTAAAACAATTGATGCCAAAACAGCCAGCGGGAAAACCAGCCAAAGAGGCCAGTTTTCCAACCACAAACAAACCAAGCCAACACCCAGGCCGCCAATGTATGCCTGTCCTTCCGCACCAATATTGAACAATCCGCAATGGAATCCGACGGCAAAGGCCAAACCTGTGAAAATAAAATTGGTGGTGTAATACAGTGTGTAGCCTAAACCTTCGTCATATCCGAAAGCGCCGTAGAGCATGGTTTTTAAAGCAAACCACGGATCTTCTCCAAGCACCCAAATCACAATTCCTGAAACCAAAAACGCGAGTAAAAGATTGGTGATTGTGACCAGTGTAACAACGAGAGTATTGGCATGACCTTCGTTCATGCTGCTTCCTGCTTAATTCCTGCCATCAATAGTCCAATATCACGTTCGTTAGCAGTACTTGCCAGAACTTCTCCCATTATTTGTCCAGCAAACATTACCAAAATTCTATCACTTAGAGAAAGAATTTCATCGAGTTCCACCGAAACCAGTAAAACCGCTTTTCCAGCATCACGCATGGAAATAATTTGACGATGAATGAATTCAATTGCTCCGATATCCACCCCGCGTGTTGGTTGACCTATAACCAATAAATCCGGATCACGTTCCATTTCACGAGCAACCACCAACTTTTGCTGATTTCCTCCGGAAAAGAGAGATGCTCTCAAATTAAGATTATTCGGACGAACATCGTAGATTTCCATTCCACGCTGACAAGTGGAATGAATGGCATCTCTATCCATTTCAAACAGACCATTATATGCAGGATCGTTGTGGTAGCCCAAAATACTATTTTCTTTGGCGGAAAAGGAAGTCACCAAACCCATGCGCTGACGGTCTTCCGGAACATGTACCATTCCGAAACGCCTCATGGTTGCCGCGTCTGCTTTTGAAGCTGGAGTGATTGACTCATCATTAATTTGAATCATTCCCTTTTGCAAGGGCTGAATTCCCGTGATGGCAGCTAAAAGTTCAGATTGTCCATTTCCTGAAACGCCGGCAATGCCAACAATTTCTCCGGAATGTACTTTGAAACTAACATCTTTGACACGGTGAACTCCGGAAGCATCCGTGAAATCAAGATGTTCCACGGTTAAGACGGGTTTTCCCGGATTGGCTGCAGCCTTGTCTACACGGAGCAGAACCTTTCGCCCAACCATCAATTCCGCTAATTCTTCCCGATTAGTTTCCGCAGTTTTCAAGTGAGCTACCATCTCGCCTTGACGCATCACAGAAACATTGTCGGTGATAGCCATAATTTCACGCAGCTTGTGGGTGATCAAAATGACCGTCTTTCCTTGCTCCCGGAGTTCCGCGAGAATACGAAACAAATGGTCTGCTTCTTGAGGCGTAAGTACACCGGTTGGCTCATCGAGAATTAGTATATCTGCGCCTCGATAAAGCGCTTTGAGAATTTCAACCCTCTGTTGAAGTCCAACTGGTAAGGTGTCAATCACAGCATTGATATCAACTTCAAGATGGTATTCTTTTTCCAGACGTTGCAATTCAAGTTTTGAAGTTTCCAGCGATTTTTTAAGAGAAAATCCTGTTTCGGTTCCCAGAACAACATTTTCCAAAACCGTGAAAGTATCTACCAGCATGAAGTGCTGATGTACCATACCAATTCCTACGCTAATCGCGTCATGCGCATTTTGAATCTGAACGGGCTTTTCCTGAACAGAAATTGTACCTGAATCTGCCTGATAGAAACCGTAGAGGATACTCATCAACGTCGATTTACCGGCACCATTTTCACCTATTATTCCGTGAATAGTTCCAGACTCAACTTTCAGCGATACGTCTTTATTAGCGCAGACATTACCAAAATTCTTAGTAATCTCAGTCAGTTCAATTGCTAGCGCGGACATTTTTCCAGTGCGTAGGTTTTAAATATTTTATGTTAGGAATCATGTATTTAAAATCAAAATCAATTTTAATAGCGATTGAAGCGTTCCAAAATCAAAGCAAAAAAAGCATCTGCGTTAATTTGATTGATATACGTCACGTTTGGTGTGCGATCGGTGACTTTCCACCAGTCAACTACTGTCATGCCCATCGTCAGTTCGGAATGTATTTCTACCTCCACATTGACTTGCCGCCCCTCAAAAAGTTCTGGCTGAAGCAAATAAGCAATCACGGTAGGATCATGCAGAGGACCGCCGCTGGAACCGTACTTGTCCACATCAAAACGCTCATAAAAGCTCAACATTCCATAAGTGGCATCACCGACGGGAGTTCCAAGTTCCTTTAATGCATCTAGCCACTTGCGTTGCATTAGCGCTTTATGGGTA
The DNA here is from genome assembly GCA_016764995.1 of SAR324 cluster bacterium. GTDB lineage: Bacteria > SAR324 > SAR324 > SAR324 > NAC60-12 > Arctic96AD-7. The sequence continues at coordinate 20,310 of JAESQU010000198.1, forward strand.
ACATCCAGTGGTAAGACGACCAGCGGACGACCACATTTGAAAACAGTGCTGGCTGCATGTGGATCGACGTAAATATTAAACTCAGAGGTAGGAGTAATGTTTCCACCCTCAAAATATCCTCCGCCCATCAAGACAATTTGTTTAATTTTCGGCAGGATCTTCGGTGCTTTTACCATGGCCATAGCCACATTTGTCAAAGGAGCGAGACAGCAAATAGTAATCGAGTCGTCTTCTGCCGCGAGTAAAGTTTCAATCGTCCAGTCCACACCATGTTGCGTTTGCAATGAAATTGTCGGTGCGGCAAGATCGGCGCCGTCAAGTCCGGTTTTTCCATGTACATGCTCAGCGGTAACTAAGGGTCGCACAAGTGGTCCTGGACATCCCGCAAAAACTTTTGTTTCCGGTTTATTCGCAAGTTCACAGAGCATTAAGGCATTACGTGAAGTTAATTCCAAAGGAACGTTTCCGGCAACCGTGACGATTCCCAGTAGATCAAGTTCTTCCGGAGAAGCCAGTGCCAGTAAAATGGCAATAGCATCGTCTTGTCCGGGATCGGTATCTATGATAATTTTATGAGAGGGCATGAAAAAGGTCTTAGGTGCAGGAAGGCTAGCGAATACAGGATGTAAGGTAATGGCAGCCGAGTGATGAAATATCATCACTCAACAGCCAAAAATATGATTTATACACCCATTAAGATTGGACTACTGTACAGGACACTTGTTGTCACTCATGTAGTCATGTACTTTGATCTTTCCAGAGAGGATGTCTTTGTGGACTTGCTCCACTTTGGTTTTCATGGCACCGGTAATCAATTTGGCATTGTGCTCATCAAGAGCCCAACCCACACCAGCTTCCGCGAGTCCGAGGGTTTTTACGCCAGATTTCCATGTCCCATCTTGGGCCGATTTGAATACTTCGTATGCCGCAACATCAACACGCTTGAGCATGGAGGTCAAAACAGATCCAGGATGGATGTGGTTTTGGTTGCTGTCAACACCAATGGAAAACTTGCCATTGTCTGCAGCAGCCTGCAAAACACCAAGTCCGGTACTACCGGCTGCAGCATAAACGATATCTGCTCCACTGTCAAACATGGTCTTGGCCAACTGTGCGCCTCGTGCAGGATCACTCCATGCCGCAGGTGTTGTTCCAGTCATTTTTTGATAAACAGTTGCTCCGGAATTGATGTACTTGACTCCCTGAACATAACCACAGGCAAATTTGTGGATCAAAGGAATATCCATTCCACCGACAAATCCAACTTTTCCTGTTTCACTTTTCATTGCTGCCAAAACACCGACCAGGAATGAACCCTCTTGTTCCTTGAAAGCAATTCCTTGAATGTTTGGTGCATTCAGCCAATTAACGTCGATGATACTGAATCTGGTATTTGGGAATTCTTTTGCAATCTTCTCTACTGCGGAAGCTTGCCCAAAACCAACCGCAAGAATCGGATCAGAACCACGTTTGGCCAGTTTGCGCAAGAACTGCTCACGTTGAGCTTCTTGCTGTACTTCAAATTCCCGGTACTTAATACCAGTTTCTTTACGGAACTTTTCAAGTCCGTTCCAAATGCCCTCGTTGAATGACTTGTCAAATTTACCACCCATGTCAAAAAGGACAGCCGGTTTGAAAGCCATTGCCTGAGTGGCACTCCATAGCACCACGCTTAGCAACAGCAGAGTGGAAATAAATCTTTTCATAACATACTCCTTATTAAAATCCGAAACTCTGTCCGGAACAGTTTATCAAAAACCTCTCAGCACGCACCGAGAGGAAGCGGGACAATCCCACATACGCCACTAACGCAAAGTGTACGAACAAATTATATATATTGTATATTTACAGAAGATTCAACAGAAATCTTTTTTAAAAGTAAAAAAGTTAAAATAATCCTCTATGAACGAAGTTTTCTTCAAAAGTGAAAACAGGATTAGATTTTGATGGCAAGTTTTTTACTTCTTCAGATTAAGCAAAAAGTCTAATCATTTTACAATTTCATTTCATCCATTCCGTTTTGCCAGCGTGCGGCATTGACTGTGTTTGCCATCAGCATGGCAATGGTCATTGGACCAACACCGCCTGGAACTGGAGTGATGAATGACGCTTTTTCTTGTACCTCCTGAAAAGCAACATCTCCGACCATGCGGCTGCCTGACGCTTTGCTGGGGTCATCGATACGGTTTATACCAACGTCAATCACAACAGCTCCGGATTTGACCATGTTCGCTTTCACAAATTCCGGAATCCCAATTGCCGCCACAAGAATGTCGGCCTGCGAAGTCACTCCAGCCAAATCAGCAGTTCGTGAGTGGCAAACTGTCACCGTTGCATCCCAGCCTTTACTGGAAAGCAAAGTGGCGATGGGGCGTCCGACAAGATTACTTCTTCCGAGTACAACCGCGTTTTTTCCGGAAGTAGAAATTCCACTTCGTTTGAGCATTTGTAATACGCCGTAAGGAGTACAGGAAATGAATCTTGGCTGTCCCATCGCAATCCGTCCAGCATTCAGTGGATGCAAACCATCTACATCTTTTTCAGGAGAAATTGCCAGGATCACACTAGTTTCGTCAAGTCCTTTTGGTAAAGGAAACTGGCAAAGTATTCCGTGTACTTTCGGATCATCATTGAGACTTTGCACGAGTTTTTCCAATTCTTCCTGAGTTGTGGAAGCGGGCAAATCGTGTCCGACAGAGCGGATCCCAACCTCTCCACAAGTTCGCTTTTTGTTGCGCACATAGACTTCCGAGGCAGGATCTTCTCCAACCAGGACCACTGCCAAACATGGCTCAATTCCATTTGATTTTAACTTTTCCACTTCTTTGCGTAACTCTTCATTGATACTTGCGCTAATTGCTTTTCCTGAAATTAATTCACCCATGTTATTTCCATTTCATAAAAGTTAAAGAGGGGTTACAAATATTTCACTCTTGCTGTATGATATAGGCCAATGTATTTTGAAAAAATCTTATGGAAATTTACAAAAAAATTGACGCGATTCACCTGAAATTAAGGTGTAACATTCAAGAATTTGAAGGCGGTGCTGGTTTGCCGACAAGCTATTCTGACAGATTAGCTGAAGAAATCAACCTACTCTTGCACGGTTGTGGATTATTTGACCTTAAAGCATGTTGGCTGATTGCGTTGAATGGTACGGATGCCGGCATCTTTTTGCAGGGAATGGTGACAAGTGATGTTTTGCAACTGGAAATCGGACAAATTCAATCGAGTTTGATTTGCGGAAACAAAGGCAAAATCTTACATCATCTGGAAATCTTCCGGAGTCAAGAACAGGAATGGATTGTTATTTGTGATCCAGGTGAAGGGCGTGCAGTCGGAACAATACTTGATAATTTTCATATCCGTGAAGACTTGGAAATGCGACTACTTAATTCCGGAGAAATGCTGCGGATAGATTTGCTTGGCCCGGATGCAGGAAAAAATCTTGAAAAACTTGGCTGTGATCTGCAAAAAACAAATTGGAAGTTTGAGGATTTCTCAATTCTGACAGTTAAATTTAATTTGGGAAAATTACCGCGTTTTATTAACCTCGTTCACATTAACGTTTTAGAAAACTTTGTCGCAAAAATACTAAATAAAGAAAATGCTGACTTGACAGGGCTTGAAGCCTTCGACGAAATACGGATTTTAGAGGGAATCCCACGATTTGGAGTTGATTACAGTACAGGGAATTTTCCTCAGGAAGCTGGACTTGGTGACCACATTTCCTTTAAAAAAGGTTGTTATATTGGTCAGGAACCGCATGCCAGAATGTATCATCGTGGACATCCGAATTGGCTTTCAGTCTGGCTGAAACTTCCGGAAAAGTCTGAAGCAAGTTCCGGAGATGCTCTTTTTCACAATGCAAAAGAAATTGGTAAAATCACCAGTTTGGGAAGTTATTTAACAAATGGTAATTTTCTGGGAATTGCCATGATTCGCCAAGAGTTGACGGAAGAAAAAACCACACTTGCTTTGGCTGCGGATTCGTTGCCAATGATTGAACAAAAAGCTCTTCCTACTACAATTCTATAATAACCTTATCATGTTGCAATTTGCATCTCTTCCAATCCTTCCAGTCCCAATGGGCTGTTTCACCGGAATTATGCTGACGCTTTCTCTTTGTGCATTATTATATTTTCAGTTTTGACATTGAAATTATAGACTGAAGCGAAAAACTCTATCGTAATAAAAGTAACGGTTTAGCGAGAGGTTGCCGGAAAGTCCGTAATAATAATCGTCGTCTGAGGTACGGTATGATTTGCGCCTGATACTCCATTTTCGTCCGGAACGATTCATCTTAAGTTGATAGACTCCGAAGTCAAGGTTCGCTCGACGGTCAGATCTGTTGAGGTAAAGAATATCAGGAGCAAACTCGCCTCGCTTCGATTTAGAAATAACCCTGATCTTATCACCGTCAAACTGGAGTTCATAACTTACCAAACGAGGAGGATTCCAGGTGCCCAAAGACTCTGTATCAGTTAGTAGTGCAGGACGATGATCCAAGACGTTTTGTGGGGTTTTCAGGAAAGTGCTAGAGATGTTTCCACTGACTTGTAAAGGTGCAAGTTCCCTGAAATTTACAAACTTTTTGAATTCATTACGGACATAACCGAGAGATGATTTTCGTTTGATTTTCAGACCAATTGTGTTGATTGTATATTCCGCAAGTTGCTTTGGATGAGTCTGATAGACAACGTCTTCGAGAAAGAAAATTCCAGTTTCACTAGAGATATTTCCAGTTAATATTTTACCGTTTGGCGTATTGATCCGGACTTGTAGAATCATTTCTTCAGCCAACCGTAAATTGGAGGATAAACGGTCAAATTCCAATTCAACCTTACCTGTAATCAATAAATGCCACCACTGCCGCATTTCCGCACGGGCTTCATCCAGTTCCGGATTTTGAGTTAAAGCAGTCTCCAATCTCCGGTATGCTTTATGGAACTCTTCCTTGTTTAAATACTCTTTATAAGTTTCAAAATTTTCCTGCGCGACCCGGATGTTCATTCGGGTCAGTGCTTCCGAAATTTGCACATCGTCCGGATTTTCAACTGAGGCAATACGGTACTCAATCGCTGCTTCCGCCCAGCGTTTCTGCTCTTCTAATTTCAATCCTTGATCATAATGAAAGGAACAACCGACAATGAACCATGGAATCAAAAAAAGGAAAAATATTTTAAAACTAGCTAAAAAACGATAGTTCATGATTTAACTTGCATAGGATAATTCGGAGCTTCTTCTGTAATGAAAATATCATGGGCATGGCTTTCCTGTAATCCGGCAGCAGTAATTTTTACAAAGCGGGGTTCCGTTCGTAATTCTTCGATGGTTGCGGAACCGGTATAACCCATGCCTGCTCGCAGTCCGCCAACGAATTGATAGATTGATTCTGACAGAGGACCTTTGTACGGCACACGCCCCTCGATGCCTTCCGGAACGAATTTTACATCTTCCTCAATATGCCCCTGAAAATAACGATCCTTGCTGCCGTCTTTCATTGCGCCTAATGAACCCATTCCGCGATAAATTTTATAACGCCTGCCCTGGTAAAGCACGACTTGTCCCGGAGATTCTGCGGTACCTGCAAACAAGCTGCCAATCATTACGGTGTGTGCGCCGACAGAAAGTGCTTTGACGATGTCTCCAGAATATTTGATACCTCCGTCTGCAATTATGGGAATGTCTGATTTCCGTAATGCATGGGAAACCTTGTCAATCGCAGTCATTTGCGGCACCCCAATTCCGGCCACAATTCGTGTTGTGCAAATAGAACCGGGGCCGATTCCAACTTTGACCGCGTTTACACCAGCTTTGACCAGAGCCTCCGCAGCTTCTCCGGTTGCAATGTTGCCGCCGATTATTTGCAAGTCAGGAAAAGTAGAGCGCAGTTTGACAATACTGTCAATCACACCTTGTGAATGTCCATGTGCGGTGTCAAGGACTACTACATCAACACCAGCTTTGATCAAGATTTCCGCGCGGGATAATAAATCTGCTGATGTTCCCAAGGCTGCGCCTACTCTTAGGCGGCCCTGATCATCTTTGTTGGAGTCAGGAAACTTTCTGGCTTTTTCTATATCTTTGATTGTTATCAAACCAACCAATTCATAATCATTTGAAACGACGAGCAGTTTTTCAATTCGATGTTTGTGGAGCAAGCGCTTGGCTTCCCCCATCCCAATTCCAGGTGCGACAGTGATCAAACTTTCGCGACCTCCAGTCATCAACGCGGAGACAGGTTGGTCAAAATTGGTTTCAAATCGTAAATCTCGATTTGTCAAGATGCCGACCAATTTATCTCCTTGTTTGACAGGTACTCCGGAAATGCGGTATTGTTCCATCAAATTCAGTGCATTACGCAGCGGCTCCTGTGGTTCAATGGTAATAGGATCTGAAATCATTCCGCTTTCTGAACGCTTGACTACTTTGACCTGTGTCGCTTGCTCTTCGGCATTCATGTTTTTATGAATGATACCAATTCCGCCTTCTTGTGCCATGCAGATCGCGGTTTGATGTTCTGTAACTGTATCCATGGCCGCACTTAAAAATGGGATATTGCAGTCAAGTGTTTGAGTAATTTTGCTTTTTACAGAAACGTCGGCAGGCAACACCTTGGAATGTCCGGGTAGGAGAAGTACATCGTCGAAAGTGAAACTCTCTTCTATGCGGTCCTTTAACATGTGCTGTTTTTAAAGAGTCTATTCATAAAAAATTATTGACATTTAGGATCAAGCTTTTCATGCTTAAAGTCAAGATATTTGCCTTATGCAGCAGGATGGTAAAGAAAAAATTATTTCTAAAAAAATATGGAAATTATGTCTTTTGACTTGTTCTCAAAATTAGAATCCGCTAGTATCTGCAAATCTTTACATGTTGTTGCTTATTTAACCTGTAGTTAGGAAAAACTGTATGATAAAAAATCATTTTTGGATTTTAGCCCTGCTATTCATCTTGTTCGGTCTTCCAAATAGCGTAAGCGCTGTTAGCTGTAAAGATTTAAATACTCCTGAAAAGATCAGTGAATTCATGAAAAAATCTAATCAGTCAAGTCCACTTTTGCTAAAGAATATCAGTTTTACTTTGCTTTTAGATGCATGTGAGGGCAAGGTGTGCAAATCTAAAAGCAAGCGTGCAGCACAAAAAGAAAAACTCCGGATTTTAAAATTTAAAAACAAACGTCGTATTTTTGCTGAAAAAGGTCCGAATGCACCTCGTTGTGTTATCCAACGAGGAGGGCGGCGTTTTGTCTGTTCAAGTTGTAGCATAGTTTCCAACGAAAACTGTCGAAGTTTTCCCTCAGACGGCAGCACAATTTTTCCTGGAACAAACATTGATACAGCCGATTTTGCTTTAACTTCCAATCCGGCAAGTGATATGAGCTGTTCAAAATTGAAAAATCCAAAATTTTTCAAAATAAAAACTATAATCAAAGCCGAATCAGGCGAAAGTGAAAAAACGTATGACAAGGTGCTGAGTTATTATGATAAGGAAAAAGGTGTGCCGATCATGATGAATTTTTTTGCGGATAATGTTCTCCGTAAAGTCTATCGTTTCTTTCCGAAATATTATACCAAGGTTGGCGGACAGTGGTTTTCAACTGTGATGCGTGTACGTACAACATTAGGAAAAGAGAAAAAATTCATTTTTGAAACATTGACTAATGTTGACAAAAAAAATGGAAAACTAAAATTGTATCTTGATTTATCTGACGATCCCGATCTCAAAAATGTGTCTCCAGAATCACTATTCATCACTGACTGAAAATTCACCAATCGGTTCCTCGGGAGCAGAGTTTTTTGACCACTTGACCAGACATTCGGTCTTGCGGGGCTTTTTGCTTTCGGCGCTATTTACGCTTGCCCTCATAGTTATTGTTCCTCCTGCATTTTCCCAGGATAGCAGTGATCCAAATTTTCAGAAAAGTTTAGCAGAAGACCCCCTTGCTGAGTCTGACGAAGTTCTTGGTTTAGAAGAAGACCCCCTTGCTGAGTCTGACGCTGATCTTGGTTTAGAAGAAGACCCCTTTACAGAATCAGACGCTGATCTTGGTCTGGAAGAAGATCCTTTTGCTGAGTCTGAAGTTGATCCTGGTCTGGAAGAAGACCCCCTTGCGGAATCTGACGCTGACCTTGGTTTAGATGAAGATCCACTTGCGGAATCTGATGTTGATCTTGGTTTAGATGAAGACCCCTTTACAGAATCTGACGCTGATCTTGGTTTGGAAGAAGATCCTTTGGAGGGAGATTCAACCGAATTGGAAGATGTAGTAAATCAAGATTCCGAAGAACAATTTGAAGAAGAGGAAGAATTTCAGCCAAGAATTACTTTCAGTCATGAAGTAAAAACTATGTTTGGTGGAAGTGAAACGTATGGCTTGTCGGTTTTGGATCCTTTGCTGAGTGAGATCAAGGAACTCCGTTTTGTATCCACTTATGATCAATCCGTAAAAGTCCAAACATCTCCGCGAATGTACAATTATTTCCGACTTTCCATCAGCTTTTCGCAAAATTATGAATTAAAGAAGCAACGTATTTTTGACGGTTTTGCCAGCATACGTGAAATATATTCAAATTATCGTGTTGGCGCGCACCAAATACGTTACGGAACCCAGATTTTTGGTCTTGGCAAAGTTGATCTAGATAAGGTGATTGATGTATTGCACATGAACAACGTTATGGGCCTTTATACTTTTGATCCGGATGATACAAAAGATGCCATTCCATCGATCAGATACAATTGGTTTCGTGGTGAACACACGGCCACTTTGTACTTGTCTCCGATTCGGCAGCAAACATTTGGAATGAAGTTTACAGAATTTCGTGAAGAAGTAGAAAAAAAAGAAGATGATAATGAGGAAAATATAGTCTCATTTTTGCGCGATTATTATGGTTTGCAATATCAATGGACTGGGGATGTCTTTGATACAAGGTTTGGCGTGTTTCACTGGTTTGATTCGAATCCATATATAAAGTTTGAATATCAGCGAGTTGCGGACAATGGAACAACAACTTTGCAAGGTTCTTTTGAAAACATGCTTTCTAAGTATGATGAGCACGAAACACGATCTGATTTCTTAACCCTCGAAATAGACGCAATCTGGAGCGATATGGTATGGAAATTGGAATCAGGTTTATTTAAGAAAAGAAATTTATACTCATACGAAATACCGGAGGGAAAACACATTCGCCTTTCAACTGTCCGGACTCCTCACTTTGCATTTGCGACTTCGTTTGAGAGGACATTCCGGTATTTTTATTGGCTAATGATCTATTCCCATCGCAAATCGTATGATGTTCCAGCAGGCTCCCACATTTTTCTGTATGAAAACGAGTCAAATCTCATACCCAGAAAAAGGGACGTTGTGCGGAATCAAATCTCTGGAGTGGCTGTTCTGAAAACTCCTGACAATTCTTTGCGTATAACAATGCTGAATTATCAGACTTGGCCTTTCACACAGCGTGGTTTTGCTTCAATCTTTACCTGGGATCGTTACAAACAGGACATGGAACTGGAAATCAAGTTTTTTCGTTTAAAAACAGATAGGCAAAAAATGTTAGAAGACAATATTATCACAAATCAGATTTTTTTGACCTACACCCAAAAATTTACCGCAAACTGATTCAAGTATGTTTGTCCGCTTTTTCACCACTGTAAATCAGTATCCTAAATCTATCATCCTAGTACTTCTTGCCCTCAGCACATTCTTTTTTGTGCAGGCAAGGGACGGCCTTTTTGATCCAGTCAGCGGAAAATTACGTATCAACAGTACAGTTGAACCTTTCATTGAGCGCGATTCAGGAGCCTACCAACAATTTCTTGATGCCAGAGAGGCTTTTGGCAGCGAAGAAGTGGTTGTGATTGCTCTGCACAATACAGAAAAAAAGCCGATTGGACTCGAATTTCTGTTGACACTGTCGCACTTGAAAACAGAAATTGAATCCAAAGTTCCTGGAATTAGCAAAGTCATCAGTATGCTGGATATTCCACAAGCCTCAGGAAAATGTGCAGGTAAATCCTATTTTCATCAAATGGGAATTGGTTCAGTTTGTGTTTCTGTTTTGGAAAAATATGAGCATGAAATTTCCTGCTTGAACAGTTCTGCGTCAGAAAAAACTTATGTGCCTGAAAAAGAGGATAATTTTGAAGAAAGTCTCGAAGATGGATTAGAGGAAAGTCTGGAAGAAAGTCTCGAAGAAGGTTTAGAGGAAAGTCTCGATGAAGGTTTAGAGGAAAGTCTTGAAGAAAGTTTAGCGGATAGTTCAGCTGATTCCAGCGGAATTATGACAGAAACAGATGAGTCCGAAGAATCAATTTTGGACTGCACGTTAGAAAAATCAAATGCAAGTCCAGAAAAATTACATGCTGATGCAGAGGCAAAAATAAGTAAAACGGTCAGCCGTTTGAAAAGTCATCCTCTTTTTCAAGGCGATGTGCTCTCCAAGGATGCGAACACTGCCGCATTGATTCTTACCTTCAGTCCCGAATCAAAACCTGAATCAGACAACACCCAAACAATTCTGAAAGATCTGTTGCTTAAACATCAAAAAGACTCAGAAGTTGCTGATACTCTTCGCATTGCTTATGCCGGACAACCACGGCAAATAAACAAGGCCAGCCGTTTAATTCAGCAGGATATGCAGCGCATTCTTCCAATGAGTTTGCTCTTGATCGTAATCGTGCTTTTAATTGCATTCCGGAGTATCAAGGCTGTTTTTGTACCACTGTTTGTTGTTTTGTTCGGGATCCTCTGGACAGCCGGAACCATCGGTTGGATCGGCGATGAACTCAATTTGGTCACCATGGCCTGTGCGCCGATTATAGTTTGTGTAGGCAGCGCATACGTGATTAAGTTTCTCAATCAATATCAGACAGAAGCACTGCAAATCAAGCAAGCAAGAAGTTCCGGAGAACCTCCGGCAAAAATTCCGGAAGTGATTTTTGCAACCCTTACTTCGGTAACTGTTCCTGTGACCGTGACTGCCATCACAACCGTCGCAGGATTTATCGCACTTATGGTCAGTCCAATTCCCGCAGTTCAGCAATTGGGACTCTATTCAAGTGTTGGTATTGTTTCCATAAATCTATTCACACTCACCCTAGCTCCCGCATTACTGCACTTTATCCACATGCCTGATTTAGCACAAACTGAAGACGGCAGTGGTTTCCTAAATCGTTTTTTTCATATTATTGTGGAATGGCTTCGGCTTCATTCAAAACGTATAATCTGGATTTGGCTTTTGATTGCAGGCTTTGCTGCTTTAGGTATGTTGGGACTGAGCATCAACAGTTCTACCAAGACTTTTCCGGAAGAGAGTATGCTGGTAAAAGACTTAAAGTTGATTGAAAATGAATTGTCCGGCACAGATACTTTGCGCTTATTATTCAGGGCACAAACAGCTGGTGATAATCAACAGGCCTCGTCAATCAATCCCTTGAAAACAGCTAAAACAATTTATGGACTGAGGGAGCTTCAAGATTGGTTGTTTCAGGTAAAAGGTACAACAGAGATTGGGAATATAGCAGGACTTAGAATCGATAAAATTCATTCTCCGGTTGATATTATTGAACATTACCGCATGGGTCTTGAAAAATTATCTGATGAAGAAGTTGCTCAATATTTCGAAAAAACCAGTAAAAATGGCCCCAAATTTTTAAGTGACGCGGAAGATGTTTTGCAGGTAACTATCAGAATGCGCAGCAGTGGATCCACCTCATTTCTGGCACTGAGGGATTCGCTGTTAATAAAGGTTCCGGAGTTATTGCCTCATTTGCAGTTCAGTTATACAGGTGGAGGAGTGCTTTCCAGTGAGTCGGCAAACAACATTGCGCAAGGTCAAATAAACAGCGTTATTCTGGCGTTGATTATCGTTTTCGTAATTCTGTCGATGCTCTTTCTTTCCTGGAAGATGGGCGTGATTGCCCTGTTTCCAAATGTGATAACAATCCTGATATTTTTTGGTTCTCTCGGATGGCTTGATATTCCAATTGGAGTAACAATCTCAGTGATTGCGGCGATTGCCCTGGGAATTGGTGTAGACGACACAATCCATTTTTTGAGCCACTATAACGAATATGCCAATAAACTGAGGAACAAACGCAAGGCATCATTGAAAACATTACCGATTGTTGCGCGGCCGATGTTGTTTTCGACTATTGCTCTGTCTGCGGGATTCATCCTCTTTGCACAATCGGAGATGGAATCTCAAGTTCTGTTTGGAACTTTCACTGCATTTACCTTGCTCGTCTGCTTAGCAATTGACATGACCTTTTTACCATCTGTTGTGATGGAGACAGGATTGATAACGGTTTGGGATTATGTTGGCTTAAAATTTGATGAAAAATTTATAAAAGGAATAGACCTCTTTCAGAACATGACTGTCAGAGAAGCAAAAATTGCAAGTCTGATGGCCTACACAGAAGACCTGAAACATGGTTCGCGGCTCTTTTCACAAGGAGATATTGGTGATGAAATGTATGTAATACTGGAAGGATCTATTGCAATCTTTCTGGAAAAAGACGGGAAACGTACTGATCTTGTGCGTTTGGAAAAAGGAAATACATTTGGTGAGATGGGACTCTTCAGGAAAGCGGAACGAAGCGCCAGTGCAGAAGCTGCTGAAAAAACGAGACTGCTGGTCGTTAATCGTGATTGTCTGGATCCGCTGAAAAAACGAAATCCCAAAATTGCTGCAAAACTGTTTTTAAATTTAGCAAATCGTCTTCAATCGTCTTTGAAAGAGACAGATGAACGTTTGCTTACACAAAAAGATTTTAACCTCACAAGTCTTGAGGCAAAGTTAAACGCGGATGAAAAATTAGCGGAACAGGAAAGTTCGACTAATCCTGCGGAACTTTGGGAAAATCTTGGCGCAAAATGGCGTCACAAATTACAATCGTACAGTGAGACTCATTCTGTTCCGAGAGGAAAAAGATTATCAAAAATTAAAAATAATAAAGGCGACTACTTGTTCATCACGTCTGGAGCAATTGAGATTGAGTCGATAGTTTTACCTAAAAGCAAAACATTTTCTGTGGGATATTGCTGGACAAGGGAAGATTTTGATTTAATAGGAGAATTCGCGCTTTGTACAGGAAACAAAGCAGCGTCTGCACGAGCAATCGCACGCCAGGATTCAACTCTATTGCAATTTAGCGCGAGCAATCTTTTAGCATTGTCTAAAAAGGAACCACGAATTGCCGCGCAATTCCTTGAAGACGTGGTTTGTATGCTTTCAGACCAGCTTGCCGTTGCCGATAAACGCTTGCAGAATCATTAATTATCTTCCAAGTCCAAAGCAATATTTTCGCTTTCAATACTGAAATATAGTTTTTAATCGTCACAACTCACCAGCAAATTTGAAAATCAGTTTATATTTTAAGTCTGCAACAAATTCATCCGGTCTGGGTTGAGTATGACCGCTGAAACAGCAATGAAAATTCTGGTTGTTGATGATTTTTCCGCAACACGGCAGGTTGTGATAAATACTCTTGAGCAATTTGGTTTCAATAATATTGAAGAGGTTGCCGACGGTTACTCTGCTCTAGTTAGACTTAAATCTGCTCTTTTTGATTTTGTAATTATGGACTGGGGAATTTCTCAAATGAGTGGTTTGGACTTGCTGAAGCAAATCCGTGCAGATCCTGAGCTCAAACATATTCCGGTTTTAATGGTCACAGAGGATCATTTACAGGAAAATATTGTGGCGGCAATTAAAGCAGGATTGAATGATTATATCATCAGGCCTTTTGACGCAAATATTTTTGCGGAAAAGCTGGAAAAGATTTTTCAAGATTTAAATCTTCCGTAATTGAACTGAATGTAGCGGAATTAGAAAAAATGCTTTTGGCGGGCTTCAGTAGAGTACACTGAATTCCCGGAAGTCTTCTGTTGCTCCCGGAATCCTTTCTATTCCGCTGACAATGGCTGCCGGAGGTCCCAGATAGCACCATTTTACAAATTTCTCAACTACGGCCGTCGCCCCCTGTGCTGCCACAAAAACTGAACCATCACGTTGATTCCTGACGTAACCTCTAATTCCAAGAGATTCTGCTTTGATCTTGACGGAAAAGCGGTAACCAACACCCTGAACATTTCCTGAGATTACTAAATCCAGACGCATTTCAGTTGCCATTCCACCTCAGTTTTCGAGTCCTTTATGTCGTTTTTCAAATATATTTTTCGTGTTATTTAAAAGCAAGCTGGAACTGTTTCTTAGCGGTTGTTTCCACAAGCGTATAATTCGATCGGCAAGCAGGTTTATATCTTCAGCTATTTCAGCCGAGGGGATTAATTTATTCAATGCTTCGCGTTGCTGAAATGAAATTGAAACGGAAGGATCGTCTGGAAGACAACCAAAAAAATCTGCTTGCAGCATTAAATTGTGTTTGAGTTTGTTTTCCAAGACAAAGAGTAGATTTAATTCGTTTGGGTCTTTACATTTGTTGAAAACAATTCTGGGCCTGTAGCTGAGCCATTTCTGCTCAGCTTGTTGTGCGACTGCCGGATCAATTACTGAAATTTCATCCAGCAACCCCCGCACAGTCAGTATTTCTTCATTGACGGAGAGGTTGTAGGATTTTCTCAAATTTTGTTCAAGGAAAGTGTTTTTAGGCAAGGAACGTTCAATTACCCTAAAAGCAAAATGTTTGAAAAAAGTCAGCATGTTCATGATTGAAGTATGTTCTGTAGTAGTGACAATCATCCCAAATTGCTCCATGCCAAAATAATCCAGGGTGTTGTATGCGCTGCCACTTCCAAGGTCCAAAATAAGATATTCACAATCCAGTTGTTTCAAGTTGTAAATTAGACGCATTTTTTGTGAATGGTGCATGTTTGCTAGAAAAGGACTTCTGACATCACCCGCGAGAAATTTTAAATTCTGCTCATCAGTAGTGACCAGTAAATCTTTGAGCTTAGCATTACGCGCACGTAAAAAATCTCCAATTCCAGGATAAATGTTATTTAAACCAAGGCAAGTATGCAGATTTGAACCTCCAAAATCGAGGTCGGCAACAATAACCTGTTTGCCCTGTTTTGCCAGTGCAATTGCCAGGTTTGCCGCCAGGAAGCTTTTGCCAACACCACCTTTCCCACTTGCAATTGGTATGATAGAAATTTCCATGGCAGTTTCGTGTTAGTTGTTCAAATGGTTAATTAAAAACATGTTAATGTTGTCCCGCAGTTTTTTCAAAACTCAATACAGCAACCGAACCGTGTAAGCTTAACTCTGGCTTGCTTTATCCAAAGTTTTCTCGAAAAAAACCACCTCCGGATGAGGATTATTATAATACGGTTCCGTTTCAAAAAATGCCAATGATCTGTAAAGTGCCTGTGCTGATTCCATACTGCTCAAGGTGTCCAGCATAATTTTGGAATAATTTTTCTCTTTTGCGAATCTCAAAATCTTTTCGGCCAATAATCTGCCCAAACCAATGCCGCGATAAGCCAGTTTGACGTAGAGGCGTTTCATTTCGCAGACTGTATTACTCAGTGGACGCAAGCCGACACAACCCACGCAAGATGAATGTTCCCAAGCCAATAGGATACAGCCTTCTGGTTCTGAGTATTTACCCGGAAGATTTTTCAGTTCCTCGTCAAATCCTTGAAAACATAAACTAAATCCTAAAGAGTCTGCATATTCTAAAAACAGCAGGCGGGCATGTTCATAATCTTTTTGACTCTCCGCAAAGTATATTTTTACTGACATCAAGATCTAAATCTATGAATTTAGCTAAGAAATGACGAAGTTGTAAAAAGTCCTGAAACAATGACATTGCTCACAAAGCGACCCCGCAGCTAAATAGCTCTGGATTTTTTCATTTCCGGATTGCTGATTTAGGTGCGGGGTGGATTTCAGATATTTTACGTAACTATCAGGAGCTTTTAATGTTCATTTAAGCTTTTTTCTGCTTCATGCAGTCCCAATACAATTCCTAATCCCAGTATAGTAGAAGTTATTACAATAATCAAATAAGGATACCAGCCCCAGTTATGATAAATGATGAGCGGAAAATAACTGCCTAAAGATCCTCCCGCATAATAAAAGCAATATAAAGCCCGTTTGCGATACCACGCTGAGATTGGGTGTGATGGTTGATATATGCGGATAAGGTGGAATGCATCAGAAAAAAACCGGTGCTGAAAATAAAAACTGCAATAATTATGATGAACAAATTTGTATTTGTGAGCAGCAAAATACCTGTACCAAATGTGAGAATTCCCAGGATTGTGCTGTTGATTTCACTACCTAGTCTGGCACATATTCTCTGTGCATTGAGTGAAACCAGCACACCCATCAAGTATCCCATGTAGGCGGAAGCAATCAGCGATTCTGACGCATCAGGCGAAATTTCCTTGTCGAAAAGGTAGCACATTTAAAGCAGAGGCGAAACCGAAAAAAACTATCAATACTGTCAGATAAACACGAAAATGCAAAGGACGTTTGAACATTTGCCAAATTCCGGAAATTTCGAGGCTGCTACTCTGAGTTGGTATATCCTTTTTTAATTTCCAGAGCAGACTCCACGAAATGAGTAAACCAATGGTCCAGACCACAAATGCGACCCTCCAGTCCGTTAAATCTGAAATTAAGCCTGTGATAAATCTGCCTGCAAATCCGCCCGTAATGGTTGCTGCAATGTAACGGCTGACCGACTTTTGTCTTTGATGCGCAGCGGAAAGGTTGCTGATGTATGTTACAATTGCGGTGAAAATTGCGGGCAGTAGCAGACCCTGCAGTAAACGCAGTCCGAGCATAATCCGGAAGTCTGTAACGAAAGCAAACGACAGCTCCGTAACTGCCAAAATTCCTATAAACCAGTGCAGTATAGTTCGAGCGGAAACGTTATCGATTAAATAACCGTAAATAATTGGAGTCAGTCCCAGAGGAAATAAGGTTAAGGAAATCAGCAGTGATACTTCACTTCCGGAAACCGAAAATTCTTCTGCCAGTAATGGCAAAATAGGTTGCGGTACGTAAAGCGTGCTGAAGACCAGAACTGTTGTCAAAAGCAAAATATTTATTGATCTGTTATGCATGCTAATTTGAAGAAATATGCTTGTCGAATATCAAGAAATTACTTTTCATTTTGTTGATTTTAAAGTAGTATCAAAGGTTAATTAAAACAATATTCAAAACTATTTGTCATCAAGGAATATCTTTATGAGTAAAAACGCAAAGCAAAAACCGGAAGTTCATCAATATCAGGCAGAGATGCAGAAACTGCTTGAAATACTGGTACATTCTCTGTACACAGAACGCGAAATTTTTCTACGCGAACTTGTTTCAAATGCCTCTGATGCCTTAAGCAAGGTTCAACTTACAACATTGACAGAAGAAAAAGTTCTGGACAAAGACGCAGATCTGCAGATCACCATTTCCTTTGATGAGGACAAATCACAGATCGTGATTGAGGATTCCGGTTGCGGCATGACCAAGGACGAACTAATTGATAATTTGGGTACAATTGCTAATTCCGGAACACTTAAATATTTGCAGCAGGCACAAGCTGAGAACAAATCGGCAGAAAACTTGATAGGCCAATTTGGTGTTGGTTTCTATTCCGTATTCATGGTAGCAGATCGTGTAGAATTAACCACCCGTTCCTGGCAAATTGATGCTCAAGCCTGGCAATGGTCTTCTGATGGAGGAGGTCAGTACGAGGTAAGTCAGGTTGATTATGAAAAACGTGGAACTCGTGTCACAGTGTTTCTCAAGGAAGATGCCAAGGAGTTTTGCAGTGAGTGGCGTCTCGAATCGATTATTAAAAAATATTCGAATTACCTCCCTTTTCCGGTAAAGCTTAAGGATAAAACAGTAAATCAGGTAAAAGCAATTTGGACCCAATCTAAAGCTGAAGTTAAAGCAGATGAATACAAAGATTTCTACAAGCAAATTTCTCATTCCCAACAGGATCCGCTGCATCATTTACATTTTAATATTGACGCGCCGATTCAGTATTATGCGCTGCTTTATTTTCCAGAGTCAATCGGCAATGAAGTCCTTTATTCGCGCGAAAGCAAAGACATTGCACTTTATGCCCAGAAAGTTTTGATCCAGTCAGGCAACACGCATTTACTGCCATCATATTTACGTTTTGTCCAGGGAGTAGTGGATTCTGAGGACATACCACTGAATGTGTCACGCGAAAGTGTGCAGAAAAATGCGCTTATCGAAAAAATTAAAAATAGTTTAACTTTACGTGTCTTAAAAGAACTACAGTCTCTTTCAGAACAAAATGTAGAAAAATACGGCAAATTTTGGCAGCAGTACGGGACATTGATCAAAGAAGGCATTTCTGCTGATTTTAAAAATAAAAACAGATTGATGAACCTGTTGCGTTTCAACTCATCAATATCCGAAGATTCGCTAACGGAAGTTTCTCTCAAAGATTATGTAAGTCGGATGCGTGAAGAACAAAAGGATATTTATTACGTTACCGGAGGTTCACGAGAGGCAATCCTCCACAATCCGAATCTGGAATATTTCCGTAAACAAAGTCTGGAAGTTTTGTTTATGACGGATCAAATTGATGATTTTATGGTTGCGGATTTACGGGAATATGACGGAAAATCCTTAAAAAATATTTCGCAGGGTGACATAGATGGAATTAATGACGCCGATATGTCAGCGCCTGAATCTTCGCTCTCCAAAGAAGAAAAGAATGATATTCTCGCTTTTTTTGAAAAACAGCTGAAAGATCGTGTAAGCGGTGTTTCGGACTCAAAACGTCTGGTGGACAGTCCTTGCTCTTTGGTAACGCCCAAGGACGGAATGACGGCTCAAATGGAAAAGATGATGAAGATGATGGATCAGAAATTTAAGGGAGAAAAGCGCAACATGGAAGTCAACATGAGCCATCCAATAATTCAGAATCTCTCAGAAATACTGCAAAAGGACAAAAAGCATCCTTTTCTCAAAGATTCTGTCGAGCAACTCTACGACAATTCAATGTTGGTTGAAGGTCTGCTCGAAGATCCAGTACAGGTATTGTCGCGTTTCCAGAAGTTTATGGAATCTGCGAGTGCGTATGAATTGGAAAAACTTTCTTGAGAAAAATTAGCTTAGTTTCAAAAGATAGGGAAAATTGCTGAGAAGAAATTTTAGGTACAGACAGATGATCAGCTTAATTGCACAGAGTATTATTTGAGATTTCTTCTTCAATCTTCATAATGTTTTCTTCATATTCGTGCAGGGCAGTTTCAATCTGCCT
>JAESQU010000199.1 GCA_016764995.1 SAR324 cluster bacterium
CTGATAATATGTGGCATTTGAGGAAAAAAGTTATTTTGGAAAAATTTTGTTAAACAGGTCAGACTTCACGCGTTAAGTGTTTTTGAAAGCAACCTGCTTATACATTCAAACGCTCTGCTAAATGATCGACAATATCTGCTACTTTCTGCATTTCAAGTACAGTTTCTATCTCGGCTTCAACATTGAACTCATCTTCAAGTGCCATGATTATGTTCATGGCATCAAGCGATACAATGTCCAGATCGTCTCTTAATTTCATATCTTCATTTAGATCACCAGCTTTCAATCCCATCTCCTTTGCGATGGTTTCAAGACAAGTTTCTTCAATTTTTTTTCGTGTTATGGATTCCATTTTCTAATAGCTAGTACGGCATTACTTCCGCCAAATGCGAAAGAGTTTGAGAGCGCTGCTTCAATATTCAATTTCCTCGAAATTATTGGAACGGGGTCAATGTCACATTCTGGATCTTGCTCCTCACAATTAAGAGTTGGCGGTACACAATCGTTCTGCACCGCAAGCAAAGTAGCAAGTGCTTCCAAGGCAGAAGATGCTCCCATTGCATGACCAAATACGGATTTGTTGGAACTGACAGGCAACGTTGAAGCTCTATTACCAAAAATTTTGTGTATTGCCCTGCATTCCAGCGGATCATTAAGGCGTGTTCCTGTTCCGTGAGCATTGATGTATCCAATGTCTTCCGGATTTAATTCTGCATCAACCAGAGCCAATCTCATTGCTTCTGCTACTCCAGTTTCATCCGGATTTGTCAAACTTGCGGCATCACAGTTTGAACCAAATCCGGCGATTTCTCCAAATATTTCCGCATTTCTTTTTTGAGCAGACTCCAATGATTCAAGAACTAAAATCGCCGCCCCCTCCGCCAATACAAATCCTCTGCGGTTTTTATCAAAAGGTCTGCACGCGGTTTCAGGAGATTCGTTGTGTTTACGGGAAAGGACACCAAGCGCATCCCATGCGCGAAGAAGTCCGTAAGTAACAGGAGCCTCTGAGCCACCGCAGATAACAGCACGTAAACGCCCTTCTCGAATCCACTGCATTGCCTGACCGATAGCATTAGCACCAGATGAACAGGCTGTATTCAGTGTAATATTAGGCCCACGAATACCCAAACGTATTGAAATGGCAGATGAAACAGCGCTATTCATTATACGTGGAATAGTATAAGTATCAATTGGACGCTCTTCCGGTCCCGCGAAAAGCGCATCATAAGCTTTAGCATAAGAAGTTATCCCACCCACTCCGGTTCCAATTATCACTCCAATTTGTCCGGAATCACTTTCAAAATCCTGAAGTTTTGCTTCTTCCGCAGCCTGCAGTGCCGCAACCAGACCAAACTGCGTAAAACGTTCGTAACTCTTTTTTTCTCGAAAATTGAAATGCGCGTCAGCATCAAAGTCTGTTACAATTCCAGCAATTTGGCAGGCGGATTTTGCAGTATCAAAACTGGTAATTTTTCGCACAGCGGAGATTCCACCAAAGAGACCTTCCCAATAATCCTGAATAGAACTCCCGACCGGTGAAACTACACCTCTGCCTGTTACTACAACTCTTTGTATTGTTTTCAAATTAACACTCCAATTGGCGAATAATCCTGCAGGACCACCACCGACAATTAGCACTTCATAGTATTATCAAAAATTTCCGCAATTCAGTTGAAGTGATGGTGGGGAATAATTAATTTTAAATCATCGAAATAATCATAAACTGAGCTGATCATTCACATCACTGAGCCCTGTTCGTAAGCCTTCCTCAATTACAGGATGGTAGAAAGGCATTTCCAGCATTTGCGGAATTTTCATTTTCTGCTGGTGTGCCCATGACAGCAGATGCGCAAGGTGCTCAGCATGAGGACCGATAAATTCACTGCCGAGAAAAAGTCCTGTATTTTGATCCGCGTAAAGATGCATCAAGCCTTTGTTCTTGAGAATCACTCTACTCCTGCCCTGACCTTCAAACGAAATTTTTCCTACGACCACGTTTTCTTGTCCTTCTAATTCTTTCCAGGATTTTCCGACCATCGCAATTTGAGGATCACAAAAAACAACAGCCAGGGGTGAGCGCCGCAATCCCGCTTTTATTTCTGGAAAAAGTCCGGCATTATCACCGGCAATATAACCCTCATCTGCGGCCTCATGCAGTAACGGTAAAATATTATTTACATCTCCGGCAATGAAAATCGAAGAATCGCCGCATTGCATTGTCGCAGGATCATAGATTGGAACTCCTCTTGAATCCAACTTTAGACTAGTATTTTCCAGACCTAAACCTTTAACGTTTGGGGAACGTCCTGTTGCCGCGAGTACATATTCAAAATTTTCCGTTTTTTCAATTCCATCTTCACGATCCACAAAACAAATCTCAACTTGATCGCCCTTACGCTCCATTCCTAGCACATTTGCTTTTGCATCCAGGGGAAATTCAGCTTGAAATACCTTGATTGCATAATCCCTGATGGCCCTATCGCTGAGAGGTTTAAGTGAGCCGGAGCGTCCAAATAACCTCATGCGAACACCAAGACGATGCAGGGCTTGCCCAAGTTCAAGCCCAATCACGCCTGGACCAAAAACGGCAACAGATTCCGGAAGTGTTTGCCAATCGAAAATATCATCATTCACGATCAGACGGTCACCAAGTTCTGCAAACTTTGGCATGATTATCGGTGAAGATCCGGTTGCAATCACGACTGTTTTTGCTTCAATCGTAGAGTCAGCGACTTGAAGCGTATGGTCGTCAATAAACGTAGCGTGGCTACGGATGTGGTGTTTTTCAGCTATATTTTCAACACCTTCGAGTACAAAACCTACAAAGCGATCCCGTTCTCGCCGAACTCGTCCCATAACTTCTTCCCCCTTGATAATCGGCTTAGTAGCATGGACTCCGAATTCTGCAGCCGCTTCAACAGAATGTGCTGCTTCCGCCGCCGCAATTAAGAGTTTGCTGGGCATACAACCTACACGGGCACATGTTGTTCCGTAAGTGCCTCCTTCGATGAGCACGAGGTTTTCGGTATGATTTTGTGCCGCACGAAAAGCGGGAAGTCCTGCCGATCCCGCACCTATGATAGCGACATCTAC
>JAESQU010000200.1 GCA_016764995.1 SAR324 cluster bacterium
CGGATTTTCCGCCACTTCCGGATCAAGATTATTTTGGATCATCCTGTATGGTGCTTCTGTCAGCCACGAACGGCAGCTGAGTTCCGTCCCACGAGGTGCGCGAATAGTTCGGACATGGTTCTGTGTTTTGGGCATGGTATTTTTCAAGTTCAAGTTAATGTTGTGACAAGTTTTTCTAGAGAACTCAGCAGTTTTTTCAACTGAATCCGGAGCTTTGTGGCTCGCTCTTCACGAAAAATCCACGGAGCGGATTCCTCCATGTACGTCCGCTGTGCTAATTCCAGTTGAATCGCGTGAATTCCGTTTGCGGGATTTCCGTAATGGCGTGTCGTCCATCCGCCTTTGAAACGACCGTTTAACACAGAACGGTATCCTTCTGCTCCAGCGCAAACTTCGATTGCGGCTTGCTCAATTTTTGGATCACAAGTGCTTGTGTTGTTGGTGCCTAAATTGAAATCCGGCAACTCGCCTTCAAACAAAAATGGAAGTCTTGAGCGAATCGAATGGCAATCGAAAAGCAAAACAACTCCGTGTTTATTACGGACACGTTCGATTTGTTCCGAAAGTGCGGCGTGATAAACTGCATGATAATTTTTACGTCGGATTTCGATTTCTGCGGCGTCCGGTTCCGCGTCATGTAAGGCTCGCTTTTGATAAATCGACCGGCCTTCAAAATCAACGGTTGGGCAAAGCTCCGTCGTGTTCTGTCCTGGATAAAGCGAGTTTCCGGAAGGGTCACGATTTGCGTCTATCAAATAGCGTGAAAACTTTGCTTCCACAACCGTTACTTCCGGTAGTAGTCCATCGTAAAGTCGGTGAATGTGCCAGTCTGTGTCGGCCATTTCACATCCATGTTCGTTTAGTTTTTCAGCCATTTCAGGCGTTAAAAATGTTCCGCCGTGCGGCTGTCCCAAAATTGCCGGACCATTTCCTTCAATAATATCAACGGGGTTCATACGCTTTTCGAATCCTGACTTTCCCGCAATTTTGGAAAATGAGACTCACCCGCGGCTTGTATCAGTTTTCCATTCCGAATCAGGATTGCGGCTTTTTCCAAATCCGGTGCAAGAAAGCGGTCTTCCATCAATGGTGGAACTTCTGCGCGAACCTTTTCCAACACACTGAGCAGAGGTGTGCTGGTAGAAAGAGGTTTGCGAAATTCCAATCCCTGCGCTGCCGTCAACAGTTCAATGCCGAGGATTCGACCAAGATTATCATTCATTTTCAGCAATCTCCACGCCGCGTGTGTGGCCATCGAAACATGATCTTCCTGGTCTGCGCTGGTCGGAGTTGAATCAGTTGAACATGGATTTGCGAGGTGTTTGTTTTCGGACATCAAGGCGGCAGAAGTGATTTCGGCAACCATGAATCCGGAATTAACGCCTGCATCCGGAGACAAAAATGGAGGCAAACCAAAATTCAGATTCGGATCAACGAGCAGAGCAATTCTGCGTTGCGAGATGGCTCCGATTTCGGCCAGTGCCAAAGCCGTTTGGTCAGCGGCAAATGCCACCGGCTCAGCATGAAAATTTCCTCCGGAAACAATTTGCACAGGACTTTCCGTTGTTCCGGCCGCACCGGACGTGTCTGAAAACAACACCAACGGATTATCCGTTACGGCGTTTGCTTCAACAGCAAGCGTCTTTGCCGCCTGTCGCAATAAATCTAAACAAGCTCCGGTTACTTGAGGTTGACAGCGGATACAATATGGGTCTTGAACACGTGTATCTCCTTCAAGATGAGAATTCCGAATTTCCGAATCCTGCATCAAATTCCGCAAAGTTTG
This sequence comes from SAR324 cluster bacterium, assembly GCA_016764995.1. Lineage (GTDB taxonomy): Bacteria > SAR324 > SAR324 > SAR324 > NAC60-12 > Arctic96AD-7. The sequence goes on from JAESQU010000200.1 coordinate 1,787, forward strand.
CGCCGTGTCAATTTGCCCCTGGTGTCCGCGTAAAAGTTGAATTTCCGGATGAAACGGTGCGGTTGAAGCCATGGCCGCGTCGGTCGAAAGCGCGCCTGTAACCAAAGACCCTAACGCGCAACGCCAGCCTTCAAACACTCCGGCCAATGCCAAAGCCGTTGAAACTTGGGTTCCGTTAATCATGGCCAAACCTTCCTTTGCCCCCAAAACCAAAGGCTTGCGTCCAATATTTTGTAAGGCTTCTGCTCCGGAAATGGTTTTGCTCCGGAAAACGGCCTCTCCCTCGCCGATCAAAACCGCGGTCATGTGCGCCAACGGCGCAAGATCTCCGGACGCTCCAACCGAACCTTGTGAAGGAATAACCGGCGTAACACCATTTTTCAGCAAGGATTCTATTTGCTCAATCACCTCCCAACGCACTCCGGATGCACCTCTTCCTAAAGAAAGCATTTTAAGCGTCATAACCAAACGGACGATGTTTTCCGGAATCGGTTCACCAACTCCGCAACAATGCGAGAGAATCAGGTTTCGCTGCAAAAGTGCGGTTTGTTCAGGTGGAATTCGAATTCCGGAAAGTTTACCGAATCCAGTATTGATTCCATAAACCGGCGCGTCTCCGGCTGCGGCTTGCTCTACAATTTGTGCAGCTTTTTCAACCCCGCTTTTGGATTTGGGGTCTAAGGCCACAGAAGGACTTTTCCAATAAATTTCAGCTAATTCGGGCAAGGCGACTTTTCCCGGAGTAAGAATTAAATTCATCATAAATCTTTCATGTTAGGATTTTTTCAGCCGCAGATCTATGCGGATATTATGATAACGTTTGTGCGTTTTTTCAGCTGAGGATTTACACGGATTTTACGGATATTTTTATCTGAATTTTTCCGTGAAATCAGTGGCCAAGTTTCATTTTATTTTATCCTTTTTATCCGTGGCGAATAGACATTTATTTAATACCTTTTTATCCGTGAAATCAGTGGCCAAGAACCATTTCTTCGAGCGGATTGCAACCAATTCGATAAGCGAGTTCTGCGGGTTGCTCAACATTCCAAACCGCAAATTCTGCTTTTTTCCCAACTTCAATTGTACCAACTTCAGGCCCAATTCCTAAGGCTTGCGCCGCTTCGCGGGTTACTCCACACAGTGCTTCCTCCGGAGTCATACGAAAAAGTGTACAAGCCATATTCATACAAAGAAGAAGCGAAGTCAACGGAGATGATCCGGGATTGCAGTCGGTTGCAATTGAGATTGGAACTCCGGCTTTCCGCAATGAATTGAGCGGTGGCAACTGAGTTTCACGCAGTGTGTAAAATGCTCCAGGAAGAACGACCGCAACCGTTCCGGATTTGGCCATTGCCAGGATTCCGGCTTCGTCTAGATATTCCAAATGATCAGCTGACAAAGCTCCATATTTTGCGGCAAGTGCTGCACCTCCATAGTTTGAAAGTTGTTCCGCATGAAGTTTTACGGGCAGCCCTAAAGACGTTGCTTTTTCGAAAACCATGGAAATCTGCTTTGGAGAAAAAGCAATATTTTCGCAAAACCCATCAACTGCATCAGCCAGTTTTTCCTCATGAACTGCCGGCAAAACCTCTTCACAAACGAAATCAATGTAAGCCTCCGCCTTTCCCGCAAATTCCGGAGGAATCGCATGCGCGCCGAGGAAGCTGGTTTTAACGCGAATATTTCGCTCTTTGCCTAATTGACGGGCGACACGCAGCATTTTGATTTCGGTTTCGAGGTCCAAACCGTAACCCGATTTTATCTCAACTGTCCTTACTCCTTCTGCCAGCAGTGCATCGAAACGAGGCAGAGACTGTGCGAATAATTCTTCTTCGGAAGCATTGCGGGTGGCCGTAACAGTACTGAGAATTCCACCGCCGCTTCGAGAAATTTCTTCGTAACTCGCACCTTTCAGTCTCAATTCAAATTCTGTCGCACGACTTCCTCCATAAACCAAATGAGTGTGGCAATCGATCAGTGCCGGCGTCACCAAACGACCTCCTAAATCCTTTTCCTGAAGACCCGCAAATTCCAGCGGAAGTTCTTTTTCAGGACCAACCCAATTGATCATTCCATCTGAAATCGCTACCGCACCATTTTCGATCAAACCATAGGATAATCCGCCGCTAACCATCGTCGCAAACTTCGCATTTTTCAAGACTGTGCAAGTCATATTCATGGCTGTTTTTCTGTTTTTCTCAGAACCGAATTCATCTTGGAAATAAAATTGTTAGATTTCTGTTAAAACGCCAGTTTAGTTTAAAATTTCAGCTTAACTTGAAAAACAATATTTTCTGGTTTTTCGAGAAAAATTTATTGATACTATAAGTAAGCGTAACCCATACAATCAAAAAAAGGCAATGGACGAAACACAAAGCGTGGGAACCACTGGGGATTGGAACCCGATGACGATGATAGACCCCACAACAAAGGAACGCAAGGGTTTCGATATTGACATCGCTACCGCCCTCGCGGCGGATATGGGCGTTAAAGTGGTTTTCGCACCTACAACTTGGAAGACGCTTGTCAACGGAGTGGTAGCGGCCAAGTACGACATGACGTCCAGCGCCTTGCTGAGTCCAAAAAGAGCACTGGTTGCGGGTTACTCTTTATCCTATTTTGCGGTTGAGGACGTGCCACTGATGCTGAACAAAAACAAAGGCAAGTACAACAGTTGGGAGGATCTCAACAGTCAAAATGTGACCGTTGCAGTTACTCTTGGTACTGTACAGGAGAAGCTGGCAGAGGTGCTTTTCAACAAATCCAAGATCATCAAGGTTTCAGCCACGGCTCGGGATTATCAGGAAGTGCTGTCAGGACGCGCCGATATTTCCATGACAAGCAACCTTGAAGCGGCCAAGCTAGTTGAACAGTATCCACAAATGATGGTTGTCCCCGTTCAAGGAGGCAAGAACCCCACTCCCCTAGCAGTGTTGCTTCCTCAAACCGATCAAGTGTGGATCAATTATGTAAACCACTGGATCATCCTGAAAACCGAGCGCGGTTTTTTCGACCAACTCAAAGCCAAGTGGCTCAAGCAGTAATTTTCTCTAAACAGTTTTTTGCCAAATTAGTTTGTGCACAAACTGTATCGTAGACGGGGTAGTAGCCCCGTCTGATCGGGTGTCATTTCTCATCTAGGAACGCCCGATAGTCTTCGATAAGTTCAACGGCTGCGGTTTCAAGCAAGCGTTGACCGTCTTCGGGATTGGCAAGACTGGGGTCGGAACCGATCCGACCGTCCGGATGACGGCTTCTGTGATCCGAAGCGTCGAAGTGATCATCGCCCGCATGGTTACGAAGATAAGCCAAAGATTCGGGATGCCAAGCTCCCAGACTCACATCCTTGATGTGTTCCGGAAAGGCGTATTGTGCAATTGCAACTTCGCTGGGAGTGGCGTGTACCCCTTCTTTCTCGGCATACAACGACTGCCGGAGGGCGTTTGTTTTCGGTAGTTCCCACCAACTCCGCAAACGGCATCTTGGGCTCTAAGGCTGTACTGCGTGTAGATTTCCTGAAATGCTGCACGTACCGGTGCGAGGTTGCCTCCATGACCATTGAGAAAATAAAAATGCCTGAAACCTTGACTGGCCAAAGAAAGCACATAATCCTCAATCACCAGCATCATCGTGGAAGGACGTAGTGATATGGTACCAGGAAATTTCAAGTTGAACTGTGCGGTGCCAAGAGTTAAGGTTGGCCCCACAAGGAGATCAGCCTGCAATGCTGCGTGACTTGCAATGGCAGTGGGACAGATAGAATCAGTACCGATCAGGCCGCTGGGTCCATGCTGTTCGGTGGAGCCGATGGGGATCAAGATGCCCTGCGAACGCAACAAATACGACTCGATTTCCTTCCAGGTACTTAAATGTAGATGCATGTTTAAATTGTCATTTAATGGGGCGATTCTTCAATGTTGATTGTTAATTCAACTCCCCTCATAAAGTGCACATAATGAGATTAGCGCTTCCGCTTCATGCTATCACTCTTTACAGACTAACCCAAAACAAAAAAACCACCCTGTTTTGCAAAGGGTACGAGTCGGCAAAATGGATACAGGATTCAGATGGTAGACCCGGACTACGTTACGGGGGATGGAGAAGTGGGTTGTCGTTGAGGATGTTCATGGTTTCACAGGAAAGTGAATTGTGTCATCGTCATTCCGCTCCCTGCAAGGTCGATCATCACGTCCAGCACCAGTGTCGCAGCACACTGATCGGATGCCGTACGGTGCGTCCGGAGCCGTGTTCGATCTGGTGGCGGCAACTCGTCCCGCAGGCGGCTATCTGTTCGCTGGCCTTGGCCTGACGGATGCGTGGCAACAGAGAGAGTTCTGCCATTTCCATCGAAACCTCGTAGTGTTCGGCCTGATAGCCGAAGGATCCCGCCATTCCGCAGCAGCTTGAGGGGATTGTCTCGACCTCGACTCCGGGAACTCCCTCCAGCAACTTGATGGTGCTGTCCATAGCGTCAAATGCCTTTTGGTGGCAGTGCCCGTGTAGCAGTACTTTTTCGGGTGCGGATGTACGGAATTTCAAGTTTAATCGCCCCGCGTTTTTTTCCTTCATCAGATATTCCTCCAGCAATTGAACATGATCTGCAAGTTTTTGAGCTTGTGGTCCGGGAAGCAGGGCCGGGAGTTCGTCCTTGATCGTGAAGATGCAGGACGGCTCCAGCCCGACGATGGGCACTCCGCGTTCGACGTAGGGCGTGAGGCTTTCGAGCAATCGGGCGGCTTCCCGTTTGGCTTCGTCAATCAATCCGGATGACAGGAAAGTGCGCCCGCAGCAGAGGTTACGGCTGGAGCCTTGCACTCGAGGCACGATCACCCGCCGCCCCGCCGCTTCCAGCACAGCCAGTCCATCCCGCAGGACTTGTGGCTCGAAGTAGGTATTGAAGCTGTCTGCAAACAAAACCACCTCCGGGCCTGTGGTGGTTTGCGAAGTTTCCTCCGCACGGAAGGGACGCGAATCCCACTGCGGCAGTTCGCGTTTGCTGGTGAGGCCGAGCAGTTTTTCGGTAAGCTGAGAAAGTCCGGGAATCACGTCACGCAGGTTCGCCATTCTTCCGAACTTTGAGATCAAAGGAGCGTAGCGGGGCATGTAGGCGAACAGTCTTTCCCGCAGCGAAAGGCCGTTTTTCCGGTGGTAATGGTATAAGAACTCTGTCTTCATGCGGTTCATATCCACTCCCGTGGGGCATTCACGCCGACACGCCTTGCAGCCCACGCAGAGCCGCATGGTTTCGTACATGTCTTTGGAGGTCAACGCCTCCGGCCCCAACTGTCCTGAAAGCGCGAGTCGCAGTGCATTGGCACGTCCACGGGTGAGGTGGCGTTCGTCGCGGGTGACGCGGTAGGACGGACACATCACCTCCGTGTTAAACTTGCGGCACGCGCCGTTGTTGTTGCACATTTCCACCGCCCGGTCGAAGCCGCCCCACACCGACCAGTCCAGTCCGGTGGATAGGCTTGACTGCCGGTAGTCCGGGCTGTAGCGAAACAGGCGGCGGTCGTCCATCTTGGAGGGCTGCACGATCTTGCCAGGATTCAACAAATCACCGGGGTCGAAGATGTGTTTAATCTCCTCGAATGCCTTCACGAGCCGCTTGCCGTACATGACCTCGTGAAACTCCGAGCGCACGAGGCCGTCACCATGTTCTCCGGAATGCGAACCCTTGTACTCGCGCACAATCGCAAAGGTTTCTTCTGTGATTGCCCTCAGTTTCTTCGCGTCCATTTCCTGCTTGAGGTTCAGCACAGGGCGGACGTGCAGGCAACCCACTGAGGCGTGAGCATACCACGTTCCGGTGGTGCCGTACTTGGCGAAAAGCTTGTTGAGGCGGCTGGTATACTCCGCAAGATCCGTCAACTCCACCGCGCAGTCTTCAATACACGAGACCGGTTTGCCGTCGCCCTTCATGGACATCATGATGTTGAGTCCGGCTTTACGCACCTCCCAGACTTGCTTCTGGAATTCGGGATCGATTGCTTCCACGACGGCATCCGGGAAACCGTGCGCCGCCATCAGTTCGTCCAATTCTCGCAACTTGTGTTTGAGAGAATCAAGCTCAGCTCCGGCGAACTCGACAATCAGCAGCGATCCGGGTTTGCCCTTCACAAAGCGTTTCAGTTTTTTCTGAAACTGCGGGATATCCGCCGCGAGTTCGAGCATCGTCTGGTCCACCAACTCCACGGCATCCGGTCCCAATTCGACGAGGTGCTGGGTGGCCTCCATAGCGTCATAGAAGGTTGGAAAGTGGCACACGCCCAGCACCTTGTGTTCCGGGATCGGCTGGAGATCGAGGTGGATTTGATTGGAAACCGCGAGGGTGCCTTCCGAACCCACCAGCAGATGCGCTAGATTGAGTGAAGACAACGCTTCCGGAGTCAGCACGTCGAGGTTGTAACCCCCCACTCGGCGTTGCACTTTCGGAAAGCGCCGGGCAACTTCGTCGGCTTCGCGAGTGCCTAAATCCAGGAGTTTACTTACGAGTTGCTGCTGCCATTCCGGAGCGGTGGCCGTTCCGTTCCCCCACTCACCAAAATGCATTTGATTCCCATCCGCCAGCACCGCATCGACCGCCCGGACATTGTCCACCATCTTGCCGTAGCGGATGGATCGCGCCCCACAACTGTTGTTGGCCGTCA
>JAESQU010000201.1 GCA_016764995.1 SAR324 cluster bacterium
CCTGAAATTGAAGCGATCTATGATGTAACTGACCATGCAGGCGGTGAAAATCCGTACTACCAGCCTTCTGAGAAATAAGACTGTAGCACTTCTAAATTTAAAATTTAGTTTTTCGTCAAATTCTGCTAAAGCCTCCATTAGCTAATAATCAGTTTAAAAACTTTGAAAAAGCTTTGAAAAAACTTCACCGTTCTGACTTCTTTAGTTGGTCTGTCTTCAACGAAGAACGTAATATCGATTTCAATGGAACATTATGGGTTAGCCCTCTGGGAAACGTACTAATAGACCCTTTGCCGTTGATTGAGCATGATAAAAAGCACCTGGAAAATCTGGGCGGTGCGGCACATTTGATCATAACAAATTCAGATCATGTTCGAGATACTGCGAAAATTTTGTCGTTTACAGGTGCAAAATGTTGGGGTCCATCGGCAGAAAAAGAACATTTCCCTTTTGCCTGTGATGGCTGGTTGGGTGAAGAAGAACAGCCAATAAAAGGCATAGAGGTTTTTAGCCTCAACGGTTCTAAAACAACAGGAGAATTGGCTTTACTGATTGATGAAAAAACTCTTGTTACAGGAGACCTTATCCGAGCTCATGAGGGGGGCCGTCTTTGCATGCTCCCGGATGCGAAGTTGAAAAATCGTGAATTTGCGGTTGAGTCGATAAAACGGATGGCTTCAATAAAAAGCATACAGGCTGTTATTCCCGGAGACGGTTGGCCGGTCTTTCAAAATGGTCATGAAGCGCTTTTGGCACTTTCTGAGGAACTATAGTTTGGCTGGCCGAAAAGAAAAGTTTTCATAATATTAACTGCTCCTTAAAATAAACACAGATCAAAAAAACCTTCTGCTAACTAATCAAATATTCTCTGTGATAATCTCAATTTTTGACCAGGCTGTTTTAAGATTTTTTATCACCGATTTTTGATCCTTTCCTTCCGCAAACAAAAAGCCAAGATAGCGCCCTCCTTTAGGTAGTGGTTCCAGCATCTCACCGGGTTTGATCGTAATTTCCATCTCAGTTATACCGCTCACAGCAAGTGCCGCTTCTGCACCACGGATTTCTCTTAAAATACCGCTTTGTTCTGTCGGCATCATCATCACCCCTTTTGCCATGCCGATTAGCTTGGTTTTAGCTATATTTCTGCCTAACGCGGAGCGCAGGATTAATTCCTCCAAGCTCATACCTCCTTTGAATTCCAGCACTTTTGAACACAAACCTCCGATGCTCCTGGCTGCGCATTCCAGAATGTAGTTTCCATTTACGTTGATTCTAAGTTCTACATGAACCGGACCCTTGATAATTCCAATCGTCTCCAGAGCAGTTTGTGCGGTTTCCAACAGAGATACTTGAAGTTTCTCAGGCAAAATAGTGGGAGTAATAAAAATTGTTTCCGGAAAAGTAGGACCTTCAAGAGTTTCCGGTTTGTCAAAAATTGCTAACTCTTTTAATTTTCCCTCATTGACAATACCCTCAATGGAGACTTCTTTTCCGGAAATATATTCTTCTACCAGAATCCAATTTGCCTGTTCTCCGCCTTGTTTTTTAATTTCCGCTTGTGAAAGAAACTCTGATAACATTTCAAAAACTCTGCAAAATTCCTCAATACTATTGACACGAACAACACCTTGGCTGGCGGAAAGAAAAGTTGGTTTGAGGACACAGGGGAGGTTTATTTCAGCAAAAATATCTTTTGCTGTTTCATGAACGGAAAAACGTTTGAACCATGGTGATTTAAGTCCGGAATCTTTTAATGCTTTCCGCATTAGATATTTGTTCTTAGTCAACTCTACAGACTCTAATGAGTTGTGTCCGATGCCGAGAAATTCACTGAGATTTGCCGCTAAAACAATGGATTCTTCATCAACACCTATTACAGCTTTCAAATCATGTTTAACTGACCATTCACGAATATTTTCAACATACTCCCGCCAATGCTCAAATTTCATTGTGATGACATTTTCCGGATAATATTCATTAAATACTTGAGACTTGTCGGTCAGAACCAGAACCTTTAGCTCCAGCTTTGAAACTGCATCCATGAACGGATTCGTCCTGTAACTCGCTGAAGGAATGATGAGAATTACAGAGGAATTTGCATTGTTCATCTAAAAAATCCTGTTTTGATAGAAAATACTTTGGCCCTGTTTGCGTAAAGAATTGGTTGCCTTCAACGAACTGCAAAAAACAAAATTAAACATAACCGTAGGGTGGGTAAGCAGAGCGCATCAACCATTCCTCCTCACAACCACCTAAAACCAATCGCCGTCCTCAGGAATCCAGACACGAATAGTGGTGGTTGTATTGTCAGTACTAATACGACCTGATGTACTACTTTTAGTATCACAGGAGATGACGGCAACACAAAAACTTAAAATCAGGAAAATGAATAAAAGCTTTTTCATCTTTTCCTCAATAACAAATGATAAAAAGAAAGTTTGAGTAGTCAAATACTCATATCTTTGTAAACAGAAAAATTATCCGTCACATGAAACATTCCGACCAAATCCAGTATATCAGTAATTGTACCCAGACCACAGATTAAAAGTGTTTAGGAGAAACCAGGGAATATCATCATTTGGCGGATTTTTCAAGAATGGGGATGGCAGGCTGTGGAGGGTGTCTTACTTTGAAGAATTAGTGGGGGTCAATCACAGGGGAAATTGTGACTGACCTTGCGAAGAGTATTAGTATTTGAAGTGTTTATTGTTTAACACCGTCTGAATTGTACTTTACAAGAAAGATGTCATAATTACTTTCCTGGTTGAATTGCCCGTCAAGACTTCCATTGATAAATCCGGTCACGTAGATGTTGTCAGAAGAATCCACTGTCACATCCCACGCAAAATCAGATGATGATGATCCCAATTGTTTTCTCCACTGTTTAATTCCAGAGGAATTGTACTTCATGAGGACAATATCTTCACCACCTGAACTGGTGTTCCGGTCAAGACCTCCACTTGCTATTCCCGTCACATAAATGTTGTCAGAAGAGTCAACTATCACTCCCATTCCAATGTCAGTATCAGAGTTTCCCAACTGTTTTGTCCACAGTTTGTTTCCAAAGGAATTGTACTTCACTAGAAAGATGTCATAATTTCCTGAGTTGGAGTTCCCATCGTATCCTTCTGTAGTATATCCTGTCACGTAGATGTTGTCTGAAGAGTCAACTGTCATTGAAATTCCAGATTCATTATCTAATATTCCCAACTGTTTTGTCCACAGTTTGGTTCCAGAGGAATTGTACTTCACCAGAAAGATCCCATCATTCAACGAGTTGATGTTCCCGTCAAGTCCTCCATTGCTTTGTCCTGACACATGGATGTTGTCAGAAAATTCCACCGTTACTCCAGTCCCATAGTCATTCGAAGAAGTCCCCATTTGTTTAGGCCAAAACGATGTTGAAGTATCAGATGAACCATCTTTTTTTGCACAGGAGAAGATAGTGAAACTAAAACATGAAATTAGAAAAACGTATAAAATCTTTTTCATCTATCCCTCAATACTAAAAGAAAAATTCTACCGGTTGGTTTAGTACAACTCTAAATATATCATCATTTGGTGTATATTAAAAGAAATGGAGATTTTACTTGGAAGTTTTGGGAGACGGAGTGAAAATATGTAATGGGGATGTTACAAATTAAGTTGTCCCAAACTTCAAACAACTAACGAAAGGAGGTGTGAATGTCTAGTCAGATAATGACGGTGATTCTTCACCTTTTTAGTTTGGTGAGGAATCACCACTAACCGGGGATTTCCATTTTTAAGTAAGGTAAATGTTTTGAGAATGGTGATTTCACCATTCTCATAAATATCTACATCCTTTCTTAATATGGTTCGTTATTGGGGATGGTGACTGAATTGTGATTTCTCATTCATCATCCCTTTTGTTTTTCTTCCTCAGAGATACAGACCACACAAACCAAACCAACGCAATAATCGTTATAATAATGATTAACAAATCACCCCAAACGATTTGTTCCATTTCAGACCTCCTTTGGGTCGTAACTTTGTTATTACATTCTTTCTTTAAAGTCAATTATCCAGATAGTTCCCTCACCATTGCATCTATCTTCTGACGGAAGGAGTCGTCCACCGTGAAATAGTGTCCGTTCTCGTCATGGATGGAGATCCCTTTTTTGTGGAATAGTTGAAGGTGTTTCCGGAAGGTTTGGACGTTTTCTATGGTACATTCTTTTCCACTGTCGTCCTTGATCGTCACTCTGAGGTTACTCATGATTCCTTCTCCTTTTTCTTTTCCCAAAGTACAAGAACTGAATTATTCTAACCCCATTTTGTCCTCAAGCAACTTCTTAGCCACAGCGTCCTCGATGAACCAAAAATTTGTCAGGAGGTCGAGTCAAATTCGGTGTGGTTCGTTACCGCATCTACACGGTAGTTAATATCATTTTAGTTTCTTAAGTAGCTTAAGAAACAGGCGGATCAAAATGTAGGGAGAAATATAGCGGGAAAGGAATTGTAACAACTGCAATAATTTTTGAACTTTCTGTCTATCTTTCAACAGTTTTGGCACCGACCAAATTAGCAAAACTAATAAAATAAACAGTGCAAGATAGAATAAGATTCTCAACGGTATTTCGAGTTATACTTAATGTTAGTGGAAGGGAGCGCTTTTTCTTCCTATGAAATGAGGTCAATTTTCCCCTTTTTTCTTACTCCCTTCCTTAACATTCAATTCAGAATTTTTCCTTCAGAGGATTCGATTTCAATTCCCGCAACCCATTGTCCCTGGAAGTTGAAATTATATTCTGCCATCTGCTCAAAGAACCATTTGGGATCATTTCCTTCGAGATGTATTTTATGGGACTGCTGGTCCTTGAATACCTGAGTGTAGAGAAAAACATTCTTCTGTTCCATATTTCGGCAGACAAAAAATTGTTCCATTCCACTCTGGTTTTCCAGACATTTGTAACGGTAATCATTGATCAAAATCTCAATTTGTTCAAGATCTCCTTCAACGACTGCCGTCACATGAACAACGTAACTCATTTGTAACAGTTAAAAAAGGTTTATTTTTGTGTTTAATCATTTCAACATAAAGTCTAGCAGAATCATAAAAAACTCTCCATTTATGTTTAATCAGAAAGACAATTAAAAGCAAGATACGTGAACCAATTGATTTCTGATCCCGCATTCCCAGGGATTAAAGCACTTTAACATAATTATTCACGAAGACTCTTGATTGGACAGAAGGGAAATCATAATTCTCAATATTTGTGAAATAAGCATCAATCATTGTAAGCCCAGCGCCTGCCTTTGTCGTCGACTGTATGCATGCAGCACGCGATCGGCAATGATGGCGATTAGCGCCATGCTAAGTCCAGCAACGAGTCCTAAACCGAAATCCGCTTTGCTAAGGGCAATGTAAATGGATTGCCCCAATCCCCTTGTACCAACCAGTGCCGCGATAACAAGCATCGCCAGGGCGAACATGATAGTTTGGTTCAGTCCGAGCATGATTTCCGGAATCGCCAGTGGCAAGCGCACCTCCCAGAGTAATTGCCGCTCCGTGCAACCCATTGACCGTGCGGCTTCCACCACTTCCGGATCCACATGCCGGAGTCCATGTTCAGTGTAGCGGATGGCGGGAACAATCGCATAGGCGATTATCGCAAGAAACGCCGTGAACTCGCCAACTTGAAAAAACATCAGTACCGGAATCAGTAAGACGAATAACGGCATGGTCTGGAGCGTATCTATGATCGGACGCAGGATTCCGGAGAGACGATTATTCTGGGAAGCCAAAATTCCAAGCAGACAGCCGATCAGAAAAGAACACAGTACGGCGGCAAGACAGAGATACAGCGAGCGCATCGCAGGAACCCAAACCCCGGTGACCAGCATGAATCCAAGACCTGAAAGTGTCAGAATTCCGATCCATAAACCAACGACCTGCCACGCAAGCACGACAATCAAAATGATAATCATGGGCCAGGGACTATGCTCAAAACCGAAAAACAGAATGCTACAGACCAGCAAAATTCCGACGGAAACACGCCAACTGTAGCGAACGCCCAGAAATGCGGCCAGTAACATGGTCATTACCGCGTAACCTCCGCTTATCACCGGAGTCAGGGTAAATCCCCAGGTGAAGGGTCGAATCGTGTTTTCAAGTCCAATTCGTAAAGGAAGTAATAAAAAGAATAAAAATCCATTTTTGATAGCTTCAAGAATACCGCTGAATTCGACGGTGACAAACGCCACTATATCATTCAAATAACCCGCCGGATAAAAGACCCAGTCATCCGGATAGTCGTTTAGTTCCGGATAGAGTTGAGCCGCTATAATAAAGAATGCTGTTACAAACAGGGTTCCAACAAGCGTTTGAAGATTGGAAACTCCGGACAAGTATTTTCTTTTACGGGAGTCACGCGTGGCAAAGGCGCGGGTGATGCGGTCAAGTACCATGGCGATCAAAGCGATGACGATACCGGCGAGCAGACTTTCACCAAAATTGGCGCGCCGCATAGTGCTCAAGACCTCCCAGCCAATATCGGCAGAGCTGCCGATAATAGCCGCTATGATGACCATGCTCAGTGCGGCCATTGTCGCTTGGTTGACTCCAATCATGATCGTCGGCAAGGCCGTTGGGAAACGCACCCACCAAAACAGTTGACGTTCCGTCGCACCAGACATTTTACCGGATTCCACCACTTCCTCCGGAACCCTGCTCAGTGCCAACATGGTGTTCCGAACCATCGGAGGGCAGGCGTAAATTGAACTGGCAATCAAACCTACCACAGGTCCAAAGCCGAACAACAGGAGAATCGGAACAAGGTAAGCAAAAGTCGGTACCGTTTGCATGAGATCAAGAGCCGGTTGCACTATTCTATTAGTTCTGCGAGAACGCAATGCCGCGACTCCCATACCAAATCCGACTATCACAGATAAAGGAACGGAAACCGAAACCAGCGCCAGAGTTCTCATGCTTTCTTCCCAATAGCCTATGACCACCATGTACATTAGCGCGGCCACAGTAAAGACGGCAAGACTCCACCCACCTGCAATCAGGGCAACACCCATGAATAAAACAATAGCCGCCGCCCAGGGCAGCCAAACGAGTACAGCCAACGCACCAGACATCGCCCAGGAAAGCAGCCAGCTGATGGAGCGGAAAAACCAGCGGAAATTTTCAACGAACCAGTCCATCCCCGTGTTAGCCCATTCAATCACAGGAAGCACCCAGGCTTCCGGATAGTTGACCAACCACGGAAGTTCAGTTCTGTAGAAAATGGAAACACCGGACACCAGGCCAGCAAGAATCCAGACGAGCAAGGCAGGTGGGATTTGTCTGGAAAATCCGTGTTTCATTTTTCCATGCTGTTTGCGAGAGTGTTAATGACATCGTGCATGGTGATCTTGCCCAAAACCTGATCATCAGCACCAACCACTGTCAGTCCCTGCGCGGAACCGGCCAAATCCGGAAGGAGATTCTCCAGTGTTGAATTTGACGGAATGGTAGTGTTGCTTCGGAATTCTTTAGGCTCGCTTTTAGATTCACAGGTTTTCAGCACCTCACCTGCGGTAATAATTTTCAAGCGCGGTACATCACGGGTAAATTCTGCAACGTAATCATTCGCGGGATGACTGACCAGTTCTGCCGGAGCGCCAATTTGCACGACCCAACCGTCTTTCATGATCGCAATTCGATCCGCAAGTTTTAATGCCTCCAGAAAATCGTGTGTAATGAAGATGATCGTTTTATGAAGCAATTTTTGCAGACGCAGAAATTCGTCCTGCATTTGACGCCGAATCAGGGGATCCAAGGCGCTGAAGGGTTCATCCAGGAGCCAGATTTCAGGATCGACTGCCAGGGATCTTGCGATTCCGACTCTTTGCTGTTGCCCTCCGGACAGTTCACGGGGATAATTAGCTTCACGTCCCTCCAGCCCCACAAGTTCGATCATTTTACGGGCGCGTGCTTCGCGGTCACTGAGATTCAATCCCTGAACCCGAAGTGGGAATGCGACATTTTCGAGTACCGTCTGATGGGGCAGCAAGCCGAAATGCTGGAAGACCATTCCAAGTCGGTGGCGTCGAATCTCAATTAATTCTGCTTTGGATTTTTCCAGCAAATTTTCTCCATCCAGCAACACCTGCCCCGCACTCGGTTCTATCAAGCGCGACAAACACCGAACCACTGTTGATTTGCCTGAACCGGAGAGTCCCATGATGACGAAAATTTCTCCTTTCTCAACCTCGAAGCTCACGTCACAGGCCGCCGGGATATGGCCCCCACGGACAATTCGCTCCCGACGTGACTGCGGAGATTCTTCCCGATCAAAGAAAACTTCCGAATTATCTCCGTAAACCTTCCAGATTCCGTGACATCCTAATTTTATGGGCTGTGACATAGATTCTCTCTTTTGTGTGAATATAAACTATGCGTAATGTTTCGTCAGGTTGTCATCTTATTGTCATTCCGGGCGAAGCGCAGCGAAGACCAGGAATCCAGGGGTTTTGTTTCAAATCTTGAC
Source organism: SAR324 cluster bacterium (assembly GCA_016764995.1). Classification (GTDB taxonomy): domain Bacteria; phylum SAR324; class SAR324; order SAR324; family NAC60-12; genus Arctic96AD-7. The sequence goes on from JAESQU010000201.1 coordinate 8,499, forward strand.
CTCATCCCCCATTCTAGTCCATGGCAGGCTCTGATCCGGTACCTGGATCCCGGTTCAAGTCCGGGATGACAAAAGAAATACTTTTTAAGTAAGCTCTAAAATAAAGTTGGTTGCAGGGGCGAAGCCGAAACCAAGCCTCCATCAATTGTGAGCGTCTGTCCTGTCATAAAATCCGAATCATTGGAGGCCAGCCAAACAACGGCATTGGCAATGTCCTCCGGTCTCCCAAAGCGTCCGGAAGGATGTCTGGCAAGTGCATCGGCTTTAGCCGCTTGCGGATTTTTGGCCATTTCAAATGCCGCATCAGCCATTTCGGTCATGATCCAGCCCGGACAAATGGCGTTGCAGCGAATTCCCTGATGACCGTGATCCACCGCCATGGAACGGGTCAGTCCATGCACAAATGCTTTGGAGGCATTGTAAAGCGCCATGGCGGGATCGGCGTGGTTTCCGCTGATGGAGCCGATGTTGATGATCGATCCGCCGCCACCTTCGGCCAACATTGGAATAAACTCACGGCACATCAGGAACACACCTTTAGCATTGATCCCCATTAAATTTTCCCAATCCTCAACGCTACTGTCCGGCACTGTTTTTTCTATTTGGATGCCCGCGTTATTTACTAAAATATCCACGCGCCCAAACCGCTCTGTTACGGTTCTGGACAGCTCTTCAACAGCTTCCGGAATGCTGACATCGGCGGTTTGCCAAACGACTCCGGAAGGGAAATCCGCCGGATCATTTCCGCGTCCACAGGTGAGAACTTTTGCCCCTTCTTCCACGAGTGCTTTCACAATGGCTCTCCCGATTCCTCGGCTGCCTCCTGTGACCACCGCGATTTTGTTTTCCAACCGCGCCATAAAATTCTCCTTCCGTTTCTACAAACGCATTTGCTGAACCTGGGCCGTCAATCCACCGTCCAAAATCCACAACTGTCCGGAGGCGTAGCGTGCCTCATCACCAGCCAGCCAGTTCACCAGCCCCGCAACGTCTTCCGGAGTGCCGTAACGCTTGAGCGGATGAACCCGCCGCACCTCGTTCTTTAAACTTTCGATGTCACCCGACGAACCAAAAAAACTGTTTAGCATGGGTGTGTCAATGAAGCCGGGACAAATCGCATTGACGCGGATGTTTTCCGCTCCATGGTCACACGCCATCGCTTTGGTGAGTGCGTGAACTGCACCCTTTGTAGCGCAATAAGCGGCCAGTGCAGGATCGGCAATGAATCCATCGTAGGAACCAAAATTGATGATCGAACCGCTTCCGGCCTTGCGCATTAAGGGCAGGGCGTGTTTTGAGGTAAGGAAGGTTCCGGTCACGTTAACTGCAAAAATCCGATTCCAGTCTTCAAGAGAAGTTTCCTCAATAGTCTGTTCAATCTCTATGCCCGCTGCATTGACCAAAATGTCGAGTCTTCCGTGCTGCCGTTCCACCTCCGCCATCAGGAATTTCGCACTTTCTTCGCTGCTAACATCGTGCTCATGGAAAATGACCTCATCGGCCTTGATTGTGTCGCCCCCACGGAGATCGGCAGCATAAACCTGAGCACCCTCACGAGCCAGCCGAGCGCAAACGGCAGTTCCAATTCCTCCGCACCCTCCGGTTACAACCGCAATCCTTCCGGATAAACTTTGTTTTTCTTGCTGGCTTTCGGTTGACATAATTTTCTATTTGAAATTTTTTGAATAAACTCTGAATCAACATGTACGCCAGGCGAAGACTGCTCCCAGGTCATTTTATGATCGGCAGAATTTGGCATTGGTGAACACCACGGAGTTTGCTCGATCCGTTTCCATTTTCCCGCTTTTTCCCATGCAATCGCTTTTTCCTTAAATCCCAATTGCTCCCATGAGTTTTCCATCAGTGGAACCACCATAATCGCCCCTGATCCGGCCACCCGTAAAATCTCGTCCAAGCCTTGAGAGGGCACGTGTCCTTGTGTAAATACTCCCACAGCAATCACCGCCTCGAAAGTGTCATCAGCAAAGGGCAGGCGCTTCAGCAGATCACCTGTTTCTAACTGCGTATAAACGTTCCTTAACCGAGCCTTTTCCAACATTTCCGGAGACAAATCGAGAGCTGTGATGTTTGTGTATCCCAAATCGTGGAGCCAACCTCCAACCAATCCGGTTCCGGCTCCGGCATCAAGAATGCTTGCGTCATTTTTAAGCAGGTGACGCGCCAGAATTGCCGCTCCTAAAATAGGAAAGCGATACCCCATGCTGCTGACGTCTGTATCGTAATCATCCGCCCATCCTGAATATGCAGCATTCAATGTTGCGGTATTTGTAGCTCCATAGACTTTTTCCAAATTATTATCTACAGCTTTTCTTTCATTTTGAGCGGTCATTGCAAATGGTCTAGCTTTAGGATTAGCAACTGTTTATTCTTTTGAAGGACTAACACGCCTCCTTGTACGCTTCCAGCAGCAAGCCGTGGAAATGATGCACAGCATGTTCGCTGCGTCCCGATCCTTCCGGATCGATCATGTAGCGACCTTGATTAAAAGCCGGTGTTTGCATTCCACGTTGTACGCTTTCTACCAGCCCAATGTCTTCCGGTTGCAGTACGCTGTCAATGAAATCAATGGCTTCCATCTCCCCCTCTGTTGGTGGTGCAGTTTCAAAGAAGAAGTCAAATTCCTCAAAGGTTTCTCCTGGGCTGACAGGAATAAATCTCCATACCATGAAATTCCCGCGCCCCGGATAGCGCATCAGCGTAATGTTAGGCCAGAGAAACCAGACCGCGTGATCGGTCACGGTGGCGCCTCCCACGCCATACGCTTTGTTGCCGCTGCGTCCAGCTTTGGCCATGTGGCTGGAGTATATGCCGTGAGTTTTGACCTTGTAGGTGTCCATCTCAACTAAGGTACAAAAATCCTTGTGGGCAATCGGACAGTGGTAGCATTCTAAAAAATTGTCTGCCACCGATTTCCAGTTGGCTTTTATTGTGTAGGTGAGACGGTGACCAAAGGTGAGTTTGCTCAAATCAGGAGCGTAACCCATAATTTCATCGTGCAGACCCCCGCTTTGTTCAAGTAAAGGTCTGGCATTGGGATCAAGATTGACGAAAACGAGATGGCAAAACACCTCTAGTTGGATGGGAGTGAGAGAAAAATTCTGTGGATTAAAATTCTCTATGAATTCTGACTGGCTGGCTTCCCGGAAAGAACCGTCCAAATCGTAAGTCCAGGCATGGTATGGGCAAACGATTTTCCGGAGTTTCCCCTCGCCTGTAAGCAGTTCATGTCCCCTGTGTTTGCACACATTGTAAAAGGCACGCAGGATTCCTTTTCGGTCTCTTGTCGCGACGATACTTTGTCCCTGCACGCAAGAGGTCACGTAGCTTCCGGGCTCCCTTAGTTTCTCTTCGTGACACAAATATTGCCACGATTTTTGGAAGATTTGCTCACGTTCAACTTTCAGCCATTCCGGACCGGTGTATGCCTCCGAGGCCAATGACAAGGAGCGGGCAGGGTTCGAATCCCTACCATGGGAAACCGCAAGGAGACTCTCCCTTGAAAGCTTCGTATTCATTTCGGATCTCCAAATTACGGGACGAGCGGAAGTTCAAGTGCTTCAGCAACACAAACAAAAAAGGCAGGAAAACGGCAAACCGCTTCCCTGCATATTGTCAACCGGAAAAACTGTTTATCCGCTCAGTTCTTTGCGGCGTTCACCCAGGGTTTCCAGATCGCCTCGTTCGCATTGACTCACTCCCGGACAACGTCTTTTATCTTCCGGCCTTCCTGATCAATGGCGTTCATCATCGGGATCTGATCCTCGTTGCGCAGTTTGTACGCAGAAAGAATTGCGTGCGCGGCGGGCCATTTGTCCTTCAGTCCAATCCATGCCATTTTCTTGATGTATCCTCGTTCCCAGTCACAGTCCCAGGTTGCGTTCGGGTTTACCCCAACGGAGGCGTCATCGTGGCATCCGGCCTGATAAGGAGGCAATGCTACATTGGTCAAATTTGCAACCGCATGAGCCCAGTGCGGGGCCCAGAACATCACCAGCAACGGTTCCTTACGGGCTTCTGCTCCTTTGATCTCTGCAACCAATGCACCTTCACTACCTGCAGGAACTGACACAAAATCCATTTTCAGCCCCTTGATGCGGTCCACATTACTCGTCCCCCAATCTGCGGGATAATCTAGCAAGCGCCCCTTGGGAAAGGTATCCGCTTTCGCAAACGCATCAACGCAGCCGTTGAGCGCCTTCCAGTCAGGCAGACCGGGACATGCAGCCGCAGCCGCATCATTGTACATCCACGTTTCCACTGGAATTAAGCCGAGGTCACCAAGTTCTTCAACTTGTCCGGAATCCACTGCTTTGGCGTAGTGTTCACCAATGTTGGAACTCCAAATTTCAAGTGTGGCGGACACGGTATTGTCCCGTATTGCTGTCATCTGCGGGTAGTATCCCGCTGTGACGTACTCCACTTTGTATCCGGCTCGCTCCAGAATTTGTCCGACGACGTGAGTGGAAATGTGCTGGCCTGTCCATTCGTTGATCGCCAACTTTATCGGTTCATTCACCGCTCCCATTGGAGCCGCATGAACAATACCTGCAAGTAGCAAGGTCAAAGAAGTAAAGACTGCAAACGAAGTTATTTTGAGTTTCATGTTTGTTTCTCCTATCCAAGTGTTAAAAAAACAGAAACCTTGTTGAAACAAGCATTCAACAAGATATCCAAGTCAAATAGAAAGGCAATCGTAGCAATTTGTTTTACCACAGTCAAGTAGCTGCTTTAAGATTTTAAAAGACACCGCAATCAATGTGCGTTCTTCCTGTCTCGTTCTTTGAGATATTCAAATTGGGCAGTAATATTCGAGGGAAAGTTTTGGGGGACGTTTCAGGTTTTAGTTGATTATATGACTGCATCGAGTATCCTGTCTCTCTTATTCATTTTAAATGATCTTGTTAAGTGCCATTCAAACAGTGTTTTTGAAAAATATTTTTTACTATAATTTGCTTGTATGTCACTATATTAAATGCCATGATAATACCATTACGGCATTATTAAAAAGGATATAATGAAGGAAATATTCAAACAATTGATCGTTGATTTTCATGAACGAGAAATTCCGAAGCTGACAGAACGGGACATTCAGACTCAGATTCCGTTGACGGGAAACAAAATAATTTCTCTGATTGGAGTGAGACGAAGCGGCAAAACTTCGATTTTGCTGGAAAGCATTAGACAACTCCGTAAATCTAATCCAACGAACAGAATAGTCTATCTAAATTTTGAAGACGACCGCCTATTCAACATGAATATTTCAGACTTATCTCTGCTGACAGATGCCTATTACGAATTATTTCCTGAAGAACAAAAAGAGAGAACCTGGTGGTTTTTTGATGAAATTCAAAATATTGAAGGATGGGAGCAGTTTGTCCGGAGAATACATGACACAGAAAACGCTCAGTTATTCATTACCGGTTCATCTTCAAAATTATTGAGTTCTGAACTGGCTACCGCCCTGCGTGGAAGAACCATCAGTTATGAGGTCTTTCCTTTTTCATTCACTGAATATCTTCGACATACCAAAACAGAAATCAATCTTTATTCTTCACAAAGTTTACATCGAATCCGCCATCATTTCCAACACTATTTGTTTCATGGTGGCTTTGCCGAAACTTTTGGACAGAGCAAAGATATTGAGAGGCGAATCCTTGCTGATTATCTTGATTTAATAATTTATCGTGATTTGATTGAACGGCACAATATAAGCAATCGGGCATTGCTCAAGCACCTGATTCGTCATTTGTTCACGAACCCCGCAACACTAACCAGCTTTCACAAATTATTCAATGAATTCAAGTCACAAGGATTCAAACTTTCCAAAGATACGTTAATTGAATATTTCAATTATTTACATGATGCTTTTGCGGTATTTCATGTTCCCATCTTCCGTAGTTCTGTTCATGATCAACAACGCAACCCCAAAAAAAGCTATATCATTGACAACAGTTACAAACAATTGTTTGATGCCTTTTCCTCAAGAGATTTGGGGAAACTCTATGAAAATCTTGTTTTTTTACATCTGCGGAGGAAAAGCTCTGAAATTTATTATTTCAAGAGAAAGTATGAGGTAGATTTTTATGTGAAAATTGAGAATAAATCCCAGTTAATCAATGTCTGCGTTTCACTTGAGGATTCTCAAACGAAAGAGAGAGAAGTAAGATCACTTCAAGAAGCCATGAGTGCCTTGAATCTTGGAGAGGCGACACTGCTGACGGCAGATCAAGAAGAAACAATTACTACAAAAGAAGGTGTGATACAAATTCTACCGGTCTGGAAATGGATTTGCCTTAATCCAGATTAACAATTTTTGCTAGATCAAAATTCTCAAACTACTTTTCAATTTTCTTAAGATTTCTTTCAAACAATGACAAGATTCTATACCAGTGTCTTTCTGCGGCAGCTTGGTGATATTTCTCGTTTCTACCAGGAAAGACGAAACCGTGCACAGTTCCAGGATACCATTCTATCCGATAATTGATGTCTGTTTCAGCAAGATGTTTTTCCAGGGATTCAATCATTTCCGTTGGAACCCACACATCATTTTCAGCACAGCCGAAATAAATTTCTCCTTTTATTTTATGGGAACTTAGATGAGGTGATTGTGCTGAGTCGGTGAAAAGTTCAACGCCATGAATGCTTGCGGTGGCCCGAATTCGCTCATTGAGTTCAGCTGCAGCCGCAAAAACGAATTGTCCACTCATACAGTAGCCCAGACAACCCACGGGACCTTTTGACGCAGTTTCATGTTTTAGCGCTTCTGCTAAAAGATACTTGCAATCTTCTACCACCATCTCATTACTAAGGCTGTTTTTGTGCTCAAACATGATCTCCCGACTTTTATCTGTTCCGTCTGAAACAAATTCTTCGACACGACGATAATAAAGATTCGGCAGCATGACCCAATATCCGCAGGCCGCAATTCTCCTTGCCATCTGGTGGAGTTCTTCTCTCTTTCCGGGAGCATCCATCAAAAAAAGAATCACCGGATGTGGAGCGTCTTCATCAGGATGAACAATGAAGGTGTTCATCTGACCTTCACCTGTGTCAATAATTATTTCTTTTTCAAGCATAATCGATTAAATTACTAAGTAATTTATAGAATGAATTAATATATATTAAATCAAATAAACATTTCCTTTGGTAACTCTTTTTATGTTTCATTTATTAACTGGTACCACCAATGTATTTTTAGAATTATACGGAGTCTAATTAAGATTCTCAAGTGGGGTAAAAAGCGTATCCGTAAGAGATAAAAATTTCTAAGATTATTTTGTAATATTTATTGGGCTAGATATACATTGGTACGGGCTTTGACTCATCCCATGAACGCAATAGTGCATACCGGTTTTTTTGCACTATGAATTTTTCCATTCTTTTTCAAATTAAGCTCCAAACTTGATTCAGTATTTAACAAAATAATTTACTGAATTTTTAAAAAGGGATAACATTCTCACCATCTTCATTGTGCAAATAATCAATTTCTATTTCAGCATTTGTATTCAATTCGAAATAATTATTATTGTTAGTAGCATTTTCAGCACCTCTTTCCATATAGTCTTCTAACATTCGAAGTCTTTTTTGCCATTCAATAAAACAACATGTACATAGATTACTCTGTTGGAGTATGAAATCTTTACACGATATAAAATCAAACTTGGATAAACTAAAGGATCATAATCAAAGGGATGATGGATGAGGAATCGAATACACATTTCTGTCCGTTGCATTGTCCTTGTCCATCATCCCACCATTCTGTGAAAAGATGTAAATATTTATAATATAATCTTCAAAATGGAAGAAAATATGTTTGTTCATACAAGAATGGGAAAGAACAAGGAGATTTGTTATTATCAACCTCTTGGTTTTTTAGAGTATGTCTATCCAATTTTTCTTCTTCTTTGAATTTGGTTTTACCGTATTTTTCATCCCCCGGTGCAGGAATCTTCTCTGTTGTCATGTTAATCTTTTATATTTTGGGGTTTGAAAGTGATGAGAACCGAACTTTCACCTCACACCGAACTCCCGAAAAACTGATAACCCTTTTTAAAATCAATTTTTTCTATTAGGTTCCGCACAAATACACCGAACTCTCTTACTTGTAGAAAGTGACTAAAATCAGTCCGAAACTGTGACTATTGTAACATAGGATAGAACAGATGAGAGAATATTTTCCAGACCGTCTGTGAGGGAGGGACAAATAATCATCAATCATTAATGGGGTTGTCTCCTGAAATTGATTGTCCATATGAAAAACTAAGTAATTTATTCCAAATCCA
>JAESQU010000202.1 GCA_016764995.1 SAR324 cluster bacterium
ATCAATGTAACCTAATCCTTGTCCCATCAACTGTTGCTGTTCCATAAAGTACAGCACCTCCGTTTCAGTAGCAGTCAATGCTTGCGGCAAAGATTTGAGCATTTTCAAAATTAGCTCTCGGTTTCGCAAATTTCCACAGGCCAGTTCCCCTGTCACAAAGTGGTGATTCACGACTTGTCCACTCTCCAACAAAAATACTAACCCTTCATCTACGAATCGAAAATGATCAATCCAAACAGAGGTATCGACCAGAATCATTTCATTTTCGGATGACGGCGTGGAATTGCCTGTAATTTCGGTTCAGATCCTCCGAGCCGTGCCAGTCTCCGTGCACTTTCCCGTTCAATCAAAGCCCGTAAGCCCTCACGAACAAGAGCCGTTTTTTCGACCATGCCCATCATGCTTTGTGCTTTCGCCATCAATTCATCATCTATGTTTATGGTGGTTCTCATTTAAATTCTCTATAAACGTGTGTATCATTTATCATCGTATGATGACATTTTATATGTATTGTAAAAAAATTCAAGTCTATATATTTCCGTATGGATAATGGTAGATAACAATCACACAGAAGTTGTTATTTGGCTTGGCACTTCCCCGCTACGGTCTTTCGACTCCGCTCAAGAACAGAGCGGGGCTACCATACAAATTAACTTTTCGTAATAATTCACCACCTTTTTGATTCCCCGGAACGGAGTCCGGGGGCTATCGTTCAATAGAAAAAAGAGAAGCTAAGAGAAAGATCAGTAATTCTTAAATATAATCAGAGGATTATCCGGGGACTATTCACCCCGAATTGAGCAGACGATGGTGATTGTACGTGGACTGTAAATTCCCAGCGTGAGTGCTGTGTATGTACTTTGCATCCAGGTGTTGTGAATGCGCAGTTCATATACTCTGCCTTGAGGACAAAGGTCATTTAGCTCGTATTTTTTCTCACCTATTAAACCCCAGAACCAAAAAGTTTCTTCACTTGTAATGACAGTTTTTGAGGGAAATTCTGCGGGATAGCGCACTTGCACCTGACATCCGGACAGGAACAAAACGAAAATTAAGATTAAGCTGTAATGACGGAACATCTCATAAATTATGGAAAAAAGTTGTCTTGCCTTGCGTTTCAAAACATTCGAATTTACACTTGTTGTTCGCATCCGGAAAAAGTGTAGTCTATTAAAGTTTTGCCGGAATAAAGAAATTTTGCTGAAAAGCATCCTGATTCCAGAATTCTGGGCGTAAATAGTCGGTCACCTTCCCATAAAGCGAGTTCAGTCAACTCGTCTTTGGGAATCCATTTCAGCCGTCCCTCGGGACAATCTATGGTGAGTTTTCCGGAAAAGCAATTTGTGTAAAAAACAAAGACGTGCCATTCATCACCGAAAGGCGAGTCGCCTTCATCAGGAAAAGAAAGCACTGCTTTTAGTTCCGGATCTTTGATGTGCAATCCGGTTTCTTCCAGCATTTCACGGACCGCAGTTTCATACGGTGCTTCGTTTGGTTCCACTTTTCCACCGGGCGCTAACCAGAGTCCCTGATGTTCGTCTTCCTTTTCACGGTGTATCATCAGAACATGTTCGTCATTATTCTCAAGATAAACCAGTACTCCTAATTTCAAAACAATACTCCAGTTTGGCAATGGCACAGTCGAAGAAAGAATTAAATGCACTCCTGAAACGCATTGCGGATGATCAAGATAAACGACTGAACCCCGAAGTAAAACAAGATATCGAGGTGTTGCCTTACGAATTAGGTCTTCAGACACCAATTATTCGCGGGCGTATGCCTGGACTGGAAGCCGTTTATGACCGTTTTGCCCGGAGTTACGCGCAAACTTTTTCACAGCATGTGAGACGCCCCGTAACTATCACACGCCGTTCTACAGAGTTGGTCAGTTTCAAGGACTATCTTGGCGCAATTACAACTCCTGCGTCCTTAAGTATTTTTGGTATGAATCCGCTTCAGGGTCATGCCTTATTTGTCTTTGAACATCATCTTGTACACGTCTTGATTGATTTGCTTTTCGGCGGAAACGGCTGGTTTGAAAATCCACCTCCGAAACGCGAACTCACCGGAATTGAAATCCGGATGCTCTCAAAAATTGTGAATGGCGCATTGGAAGATCTGGGAAAAGCCTGGAAGAGATTGACTCCACTGGAACCATATTTTGAGCGCATGGAGGTTAATCCAAAATTCGCGGCAATTGTGCCGCAGGAAGAGGTGGTGGCGAGCACTACTTTCGATGTTGAAATAAACCGTGTCCCATACACAATGAGCATTTGTCTGCCTTATCTGATGCTTGATCCTGTACGGATACAAATTGAAGCAGGAAAAGCCAGCTTTGATGAAGAGGTCAATACCATCAACGTAAGCCGTCTTGAAGAAAATTTGCGTAACTCCAAAGTCAAAATAAAGGTCGCACTTGGAGAAGCGCGTATGACCCTGCGGAATTTTCTTAGCTTGAAATCCGGTGACCGAATAATCTTAAATCAGGATCAAAATAAACCTCTGAAAGTTTTGGTACAGGACAAACTTAAATTCCTGGCAACTCAAGGCTCTTACAAAGGAAAACACGCAGTTCAAATCACCAAGATGATTGAGCCTCAACCACGATTCAAAGATTTACTGGATCAAGCCCCTGAAGACATGACCGAGGACTCCTGATTTTCCCAAAATTTTACTTGTTGACACGACTACGCAGGTCCTTGCCTGTCCGGAAAACGGGTAGCTGCTTCGGTTTGACTTCCACTGTTTCTCCGGTTTTAGGATTTCGTCCGAAATATCCATTATATTTTTTCAGCGTAAAAGAACCGAATCCACGTATTTCGACTTTATCGCCGGCACTTAGAGCGCTTTTGATACGGTCAAAAAAGATACGCACGATTTGGTCTGTCAATCTGGGACTGTGTCCGGTACGCTCTGACAACTCTTCAATTAATTCTGATTTGTTCATAACTCCTTACATTTCAGGTTACAGGTTTGAGGATTTTAATCAAAAGATTGCGGAACATTTCTTTCCTCATTCTTAGTCAGATTAAAAAACCGTTTGCATAAATTTAGGCCAACAAGAAAAAATATCAAGTGATTCGTGAATTTTTTTTCAAATTGCCTGAATTTGTAGTTCTCGTCGATAATGATCAAAGAGGGTAGATTTGGAAAGCATTCCTAAAAAGATCTTACCCTCAACCACCGGTAATGACCATGCCTCAGAGGTTTCGAACTTGTCCAAAGCAGCACTGATTGGTTCATCCAGGTTGATGATGGGGAGGTTCCGCATGACTGAACCCATCGTCAACAAATCATAAAGACTTGTATCAAAAAGATATGGGCGAATGTCATCAAGGAAAACAACTCCAACACATTGACGATCTTCATTCAGTACCGGAAAATAATTGCGGTGAGCTTTCTTGAATTCTTCAATGAAATCTCTTAAAAGCAAATCTTCCGGAATAGTGATGAAATCCTTGTCTAAAATATCTCTAATATTCAGATGATGCAACAAATATCTATCTGTTCCACGCTTAATCAAACTGCCCTTCTTTATCAGTTCCTGTGTATAAACCGAACCGATATCAAAGAATGAACTCACAACCATTGCGCTGCTGGCAGTCAGCATCAGCGGCAGAATCATTGAATAACCGCGGGTGGCTTCCATTACAAGAAAAATACCGGTCAGGGGGCCATGCATGACTCCCGCAACCATTCCCGCCATTCCCGCTAAAGCAAAAGCCGCGTCTTCAGCCACACCATCCAGCGGCAGTAAATGTAAAATCATACCAAAAGCCAACCCTACTCCACTGCCGATTACCAGACTGGGCGCAAATACTCCGCCTACTCCACCGCTGCCGAGAGTGATTCCACAGGCCAAAAATTTTAACAGCACAAACAACAGGATGAAGCCAATTTCCGGCCGAATTGAGTCTGTTAGAAAAGATTGAGTTACAGAGTATCCTTCCGACAAAACTTCCGGCATATAAAAACCGAGGATTCCTACCGCCAATCCTCCAATTGCGGCGCGTATCCAAAGATGAATAGAAAATTTTGAAAATAGTTTTTCCCAAATCTGTAGACTCCTGACAAACAAAATTGAGATAACTCCAGTCAATGCACCAAGCGCGAAACAGGCAATTAAAGAGGTGATTGAAAATCCGGCAATTTCCTGAAAGAAGGCAATTTTGTCGCCCATAATCCAGCGGCTGACTTCTGTCGCGGAAACAGCAGCAATGATTGTTGGCAGAATAGTTAAATATGTCCATTCGCCAATTATTATTTCCAAAGCAAAAATCAAACCGGTCAGTGGCGCGTTAAAAATTCCCGCTACGGCTGCGGCGGCACCATATCCTATAAGCAGTTTTTTGTGACGCTCATTCATTTCTAGCCAGCGTCCGAGCGCCGAACCCATTGCTCCACCGATGCTGACAATCGGGCCTTCCAATCCAGTTGATCCTCCACTTCCTACGGTCAGGAAACTTCCGAAAAATCGGGAATAAATCATGCGTCTCCTGAGGGTATCTGAGCCCATTGCGATGGCCTTTATCACAGAGGAAACGCCATGTCCCTCAGAATCATGCAGTAGCGAACGTACTAGAAAAACCGCGATTCCCGCGCCCAGAGCAGGAAAGAAAATTGCTTTCCAGCCTAAATCTAATTCTGTGATGAAAACCCGCAAAGTATGGACACTCCAGTTAAGTCCTACTGCAAGCATACCGCAGACAAGTCCAATTCCAAGCGCTGCCGTCATCATCACCACAGCTTCACGCGCTGAAACAGCCTGGAAGCGTGATAGAAGATTAGCGTCAGTTCCCGCGAATCCTCGCGAAAGATACTTGTTAAGCTGTCTCCGCCAGAGTTTTTTGAAATTGGTCAATGAGATTTTCTAATGAAGGAGAGTGTTTAAGGAAATCATTTATTTCTGTATTATTTAGAAAACGGGCCAGTTGTGAGAGCAAATGCAGATGATGGAAAGAATCAGCGCTCAACAAGACAAATACGACAAAAACCGGCAAACCGTCCGGAGCCTTAAAATCTAATGGAGTTTCCAAAAAAAAAGTACCCACCCTGGAATGCGTAATTTCTGCTCCGAGAGGTGCTTTTGGATGAGGAATGGCGATTCCATTGCCAATTCCTGTTGAAGAAAGAATTTCACGCTGCATCAGTTGTTCGGACAATGAGTTGCCAATTTGCTGAGGCAAATCCATACACGCGGGAATTTCCTTAAAAAGTGTTTCCAGCGAATCCGAAGGAACTAAATGAAATACATTTCCAGCTTGAAATGCCTCAACCATTGGCGACTGAGAATTATTTTTTTCTTGTTTTTTCTTCTGCTCTTTCAGCGAGTGTTTTTCAAGGTGAATGTGCTTTGAGTCTGCCCAGGTAACAAGTGTTGATTGATTAAAGTAGTGCTTTCCGCGGCGCACAACACAAGGGATATCACCCTGTCGAATCCAACGGTAAATGGTCGCCTCCGGCACATGCAGCAACTGAACGACATCTGAAACTATTAACCATTTAGCCATATAAAAATAACAAGATATACCTGAAGTAATTAATTATGAAATATTTCGAGTTTAAGTCTAACAGCATTCGCGGGCTTTGTGAAGAAGTGGAAGCAATTTTAAATTATTATTTTAAAGAGTTGATACTTTATGATATTTTAATAAAATATGTAAAACACTTCTGATGGCTGGGGGTGCGCAATTGAAAATTTCGAACCGTGTCAGATCCTAACAGAAGCAGCACTAAGATTTCGTAGATGTGCCGCATACCTCAGCCTCTCTTCATTAAACTGGAATCCCTTTCATGTCTTATGTTGTGCTGGCGCGCAGATTACGCCCTTCCCGCTTCGAAGATTTAATTGGACAGGAAACCGCGTCTCAAACTTTGCGCAACGCGGTACTGACAGACAGAGTAGCACATGCCTTTTTGTTTACCGGTTCACGTGGAGTTGGAAAAACGAGTGCGGCCAGAATTTTGACACGGGCGCTGAACTGTCTGAATCCGGACAGAGGTGATCCTTGCAATACCTGTGAAAATTGCGTAGAAATAAATCAGAATGCGTCACCGGATGTTTACGAAATTGATGCTGCTTCCAACCGTGGAATTGACAATATTCGTGAGTTACGTGAAAACGTAAATTATGTACCGGCAAGATGTCGTTACAAAATATATATCATTGACGAGGCACACATGCTCACGCTAGAGTCTTTCAATGCATTGTTGAAAACTTTGGAAGAGCCTCCACCGTATGTGAAATTTATTTTTGCAACCACAGATCCGCACAAGGTTCCCCAGACCATTATTTCCCGCTGTCAACGTTACGATTTTTTAAGAATTCCGGTAAAAACGATGGTGGATTTTCTGGAAAAAGTCGTCCGGAATGAAAAGCTTGAACTGTCCCGCAAGGCATTGGAAATGATCGCGCGCAATTCGGTTGGCGGAATGAGGGATGCTTTGACCGCAATTGATCAAATTCTCAGCTTTAGCGGAACAACAGCTTCTGATCAGAAAGTGGCACAGATTCTTGGCATACTGGACAGCGAATCCCGTTTTGCGTTTACAGAGGCACTGCTCAAAAAAAATGAAGCCGATGCTTTGCGCTATTTTCAGGAACTGCAGGAGCATGGACATGATTCTCATGATATTTTATCAGACTTGTTGCAAACAATTAAAACAACCGCGCTTGTACGAACACTCGGCAAAACACCGGCGCTGTTCCAGGAGATTTCAGCTGATGATCTGGAAGTCTTTGCGACTTTAGCCAAAGCGGTAAGCGCAGATGAATTACAGCAGATATTTCATATTTTACTGGAACTGGAAGAACAGATGAAGCGCAGCGCTCATTCAAAAATTTGTTTTGAAATGGCAATTCTCCAAATTTCATCGATTGAGCCTTTGGTCGGTCTTCCGGAAATAATCAGTGGAATACAGAGTATCCGCAGCGGAGAACCGCGTGCAGATGAAAATACCAAAATTTCCGCTTCAGCAAAAGTTGAAGCGGCTGAATCCACGGTTTCCGGAACAGATAATTTGAAACAAAATCCGCAACATTCTATTCCTGGCAAATCCGGATATACAAAAAAACATGCGGGCGCCTCTGTTATCAGAAATATTTTGAAGTCCGGAACAAAAGAACCGCATGCTAAAGTTTCTGCACCAGCAAAGAAAGTTGATTCCGTTTCGGAAACTCTTGAAACGAAAGTAAAAGCTGCTGAAAAAAGCAGTGTTTCACCTGCAAATGAAGATAGTATCTATGTTGCGGAAACCTCGGTTTATCATGAGAAAACTGAGGAAAATGAAAGTTTGACTAAAGTAAGATATCCGGAAACAACTACGGAAATAACTCCGGAAACATCTGCGGAAACAACTCCGGAAATAACTCCGGAAACATCTTCTGAAACAACTCCGGAAAGATCCGCGGAAACAACTCCGGAAACAGAAAATGTAACTCAAGTAATATCTGCGGAAACATCTGAGGAAACAACTCCGGAAACAAACGTTGTAAAGCAAAATGCGTTTGAAAATGAAAATCAGTCTGTTCAGCAAAATATTGCAGAAACGGCTGATAAACCGCCAAGAGAGTGGACAAAATTTTCTGTTGAGGTTCAAAAACAATCTCCAAAACTTGCGAGTTTTATCCGCAATGCTATTCCTCAGAGTTTAGCCGGATCACAATTGAAGTTAGCTTTCAAAAGTGGAAACTATGCTAAGATGCTCACTGAAGCAAATCGAAATTTACTGGAAACTATTGCCACAGACTGGTGCGGTCACGCCGTTCACGTGAGTTGTGAAATAACACTAGCAGTGACTCCGCAGAAAACTATAGCCGAATATGAACAAATTCTTTTGGAGCAGTCAAAAGAATTAAAACGAAAAAATGCCAGGGAATTTCCGCTGGTAAAGGATATTCTAGCTGTCTTTACAAACAGCAAAATTACCGCAATTGAATTTTCAAATACGTGAAGTTGATGAAAAAACACTTTTTAAAAGCTAAAAACATAATTTTAAACAAAGGACTACACAATGATTGACATGAACGAAATGCTGAAAAAGGCACAGGAACTTTCTGAATCCATGAAGCAGCAGCAGGAAGAGTTGGCTAAACAGACATTCTCTGTTTCAGTTGGTGGAGAAATGGTAAAAATGACTTTCAATGGCAAACAGGAAGCAAAAAGTATTGAAATTGATCCTGAAGTTGTAGATGTGGATGATATTGAAACTCTACAGGATTTGATTCTTTCGGCAGTCAATGAAGGACTCAGACAAAGTCAGAAAAATATGCAGAATTCCCTCGGACAGCAAATTGGAAAAATGACTGGAGGAATGGATTTCTCAAGTTTGCTTAATCCAAAATCATAACTGTTTAGAATTGAGCAATGGTAATCTGGCGTTTGATCGAGGACATTCCGCGTTCGGGCAGTTTCAATATGGCGGCAGATCAAGTGCTGTTAGAAAATTATGTCCGTGGTGATCATCCTG
>JAESQU010000015.1 GCA_016764995.1 SAR324 cluster bacterium
ACGCACATGACCAATACCCGAATCACCGATCCTGAAATTCTGGAACGGCGTTATCCGGTGATGTTATGCGAATTTTCCATCCGTAAAAATTCAGGCGGTTCCGGAAAATTTAAAGGCGGCGATGGACTCGTACGCGAAATTGAATTTCTTGAACCGCTCAATGCCGCCATACTTTCCGAACGCAGAGTGCACCGGCCTTACGGACTAAATGGCGGAGAATCCGGAAAATGCGGGCGCAATCTGTTTTTCCGTAAAGACGGATCGACGCTCTTTCTGGGAGGGAAGAATGAAATCCGTGCGGAAGCCGGTGAAAGAATCCGCATCGAAACTCCGGGAGGTGGTGGTTATGGAAAAGTCGATTCCTGATCAGCTGATTTGGAGTTCCAGTAACGGTGCATATTGCTGTCCGGAATACATGTCGGTTTCGCCGAGATCACCCTGAATTCGGGGACGTGGAAAAGAAAACTTGATGGCACGGGCTTCAGGGATTTCAACAAAAATTAAGGAATCTTGCGGAATCTTATACGTTCCGGAAATCCACTCCTTAGTCAATACTTTTGCGGAAACGACTCGCTCAAAATCCACGTCATTCTCAAAGACAATATCAAAGGTGATCCAGAACGGACCCGCATTTTTTGAACGGATCAACTGTGCCAGCTTTCCAAGTGAAACGGAATTTCTCATCCTGCCTGCTCTTCCGCAAAACGAAACGCAGATAAAGGAGTTTCCGGAATTAACACATGATTCAGCGTAAAACGATAGCTTGGACCACGGTCAATTTCTGGTGGTGAAAAAGGAAACGCAATCCCGCTGATAAAACCTTTCCATTCCGGAATCGGCCAGTGCGAAGCGGCATGAGTTACAAATCTGGCAACGTCATTGGCCAATGTTTGATCTGGCGCGGTAATGGTGAACAAGAGTCCAATTTCGTGAGGCATTTCTTGCGGGAGCGGTTCTAGATCGCCCATCACTGCGTTTCTTCCGTATTGCGAAATGTCCAACCGTACTTCCTGACCAAAAGTTTTTCCGGTCAATTCTTGAAGACGTTCTTCAAAAAAAACTTTCATTTCCGTAAGCCACGAATCGATGCGGGCCAGAATGTATGGATCACGCACTCCGCCGATGGCAACGGTTTGGAATCCTGATAAAGCCGCACCTTCCAGTTTTAGCGTGTATCGTTCCGGACGAAATACTGACCCTTCTACACGTGTCTTGCGTTCTGAAAGCGCATGATAGTTGGCGTTTTGTGTGTCGAGTGTTCCGGAAGGTTCGCGAATCAGAAACGGATCGGCGTTTTCATACAGTGTGTGTGAAGCTAAACTGAGCGGTGTGCAGGATGCGTCAAGCGCCAAAGGTTCAACGCTGAATCCGTTATCATCAATTTCCGCAAAAACTCCATCCGCACGTGTAATACTTGAACAAATCGCACCGCATTCAATCGTCTTCGCACAATGCCAGACCGGTCCAGGATGGAAACCACGCATCAACGGAAGTGCAGAAAAAAGTGCTGTGTCGGAAGCACGTCCGCAGAGAATAACATCACATTGTTTTTCCAACAAATGCACAATCGGCTCATGTCCCATCATGGCCACAATGTGAGAGCAATTCAGGATTGTCTGCTCATTTATCTCCGGTGCTCCGGGAAGTGGATCGATTTTTCCGGACTTGAAAGCGTCTGCAATTAAGTCAGGATTTTGTTCAGCATAGATTCGACCAAGTTTGAATTTCAAACCTTCTTCCTTGGCGATTTCGAGAGTCATTTTACGCATCCAATCCACAGCAGAATCGACTCCGGATGTTCCGCAGGAACCGATTATCAGCGGCACTTTCAGTCTGTCACGCGCTAAAAGTAAACGTCTTAAGTCCTGTAAAATAGCACGGCGTGACATTTTCGGCGTTCCGGAACCAAGATAGAACGGGCCGGAATCGGTTGAGCCGGCGTCACAGGCAATAACATCCGGTTTGAGTGCAATTCCGCGTTCCAGGGATTCATCGAGAAAACCCATGCCCAATGCACCAGTTGGGCTGATTAAGGAAATGCGTGGATCGGTCATGACTTGTGCTACTTACGTTTGTTTGTCAACCAATCCCTGATGAGTGGAACAAGAATGAAAATGGCTGCTGAAATAATTAGTGTCAGAGTCATCGGCCTTTCCCAGATAAATTGGATTCCATTTGCGTTTCGCATTGCCCTTCCGAGATTGTCTTCAAACATTTGTCCAAGTACAAAACCGATCAGCAGCGGAGGTAAAGGGTAATCCGCAAATCTAAAGATAATCGCAAGTACACCGAATCCCAAAAGCAGAAGAAGTTCTGTGGCGTTGTTTTGACCAATGTATGCTCCGGCCATGGCGAAAAAAAGTACGAATGGAATCAAGAAACTACGCGGTATTAACAACAATCTTGCGATGTATGGTACAAGTGGAAGATTGAGAAGCAGCAGTATGACATTACCAAAGTACATGGACATGATAATCGACCAGAAAACCTCGGGTCGATCCTGCATCAGTTGTGGTCCAGGTTGCAGATTCAGGGCAATGAAAGCTCCCAAAAGTACGGCGGTCGTACCTGAACCAGGAATCCCTAAAGTCAGCAACGGAACGAAGGAACCTGTGCTGGCCGCATTATTTGCGGTTTCCGGAGCCGCTAAACCTTTGATTGAACCTTTACCGAATTCCTTACGTTCTTCTGGACTGGCAAGGTTGCGCTCCACTGCATATCCTAAAAATGAAGCAATCGTCGCACCTGTTCCCGGCATGACACCGATCAGAAATCCCTGAACAGATTGTCGTGCGATTACAGGCATAATAGCCTTGGCTTCTTTGAGGTTTATGCGGAGATTTGAAATTTCCTGAGATTTATTTGAACTACTTTTTTTGCCACGAATTTTGTCAATTGCGAGGAAGAATGCTTCCGGCACAGCAAAAAGTCCCATTGCTAAAGTTACAAAGTTAATTCCGCTTTGTAAATCCATGATTCCCAAAGTAAATCGCGGTGCATGGAAAAGTGATGATTCTCCAACTGTGGCCAGCATCAGCCCGAGCAAGGTCATCATCAATGCTTTGAGAACTTTACCTTTACCAGCAAATGCAGAAATCGCAGACAAGCCAACCAGCACCAGAGCAAAGTATTCCGCAGACCAAAACAATATTGCGAAGTTGGCCAGTGCCGGTGCAAAAAACATTAGTAAAATTACACCGATTGTTCCACCAGAAAAAGAAGAAATTGCCGCAATTGTTAATGCTTTTCCAGCTTGTCCTTTCTGCGCCATTGGATAACCGTCAAATGCCGTTGCTACGACCGCGGCCTCTCCTGGTGCATTGATCAGGATGGATGAAGTGGAACCGCCGAAAATGGCACCATAATAAACTCCTGCCAGCAAAATTAGAGTTGTCGAGGGATCACCGATTTGCAGGCTCACCGGAATCATAATGGCCACCACTGACATTGGGCCGAGTCCAGGCAGCATTCCAATGATTGTACCAATAAAACAGCCAAGTGCCGCAAAGAACATGTTCTGCAGTGTAAAGGCGGTTTCAAGCCCCAGAAGCATTCCATCAAACATTGGAATTTCCTCCGCCTATTTTCTTTGCTCGAGGCAATGAACAATATTTTTTTGAAGTACTATTCAGCGGATTCATCGTAAAACTCATTTTAATAAAACCATCCCGGCCATGGTCGCAGGAAAATGGTCAGAACTTCATGGACCAGATACCAAACCAAAATGCTGGCTGTAAATGAAATTGAGATCAGTAAAGTGTAACGCCGCTCACCAAGTAAAATTCCACCTAAGATGAGAAAGGTTGAGGTACAAAACAGGAATCCTAAACTACGCAGAAAAAGTGCATAAAAAGTCGCCAGCACCAAAAGCGCTATTCCCTGAAACCAGTTATAATTTTGCGGATTTTTTAGATATTCTCCATCCGCACGATTGACAGTTCCATCACCTTCAGTTTCATTCTCCGGAGACTGCTTCTTGATCAACAGGAAGAGTGAACAAATGATACCACCAACTGCAAGTGCAAGTGGCATGGTGTTCGGTCTTACCGACAGGAAAAGTTCAAAAGGGAGGAGATGGTAAGTATAGGCAAGGTAGGCATAACCGCTGGAAAAAGCCAGCAGTGCTAAAGCCACTGCACGGTTCAAATCAAGCATGGTAAATATGGGCTACAGATTCATAATTCCGGGAAGCAGAAAAAACTTCCCGGAAAAAACGAAAGTAAGACGGCTTATAGGAATCCGAGCTCACGCATCAGGTTACCAATAACTTTTTCCTGTTCTGTGAGAAAAACCATGAACTTGTCTCCAGGATTATAAATGTTAACCCAACCATTGCGGGCACGTACTTTTTCCCACTCAGGTGTTTTGTACATTTTCCCCAGAACCTCGATGTAGGCTTTCCGCAGATTACTTGGTAGATCCGGAGCAGCAAAAAATCCTCTCCAGTTGACAAATGTCACATTGTATCCCTGCTCAATTAAGGTTGGAGCGTTCGGTGCGGCATCTACGCGTTTCTCTGAAGTTACAGCAATGATTCGGACTTTGCCGGAATTTGCCATACTCACTGCTTCGGAAAATCCTGTGGAAAGCGCATCAACTTCTCCGGAAAGAAGTCCGGCCATTGCCTTACCTCCACCATCGAAAGGAATGTACTTTACTTTTGTCGGATCTGCACCGGCAGCTTTGAAGGCCATTGCAGGAACCAGATGGTCCATACTTCCAGGCACAGAACCACCACCAATGGCTACTTTTTCCGGATTCTTTTTGTAAGCAGTAACCAGGTCTTTGAAGTTTTTGTAAGGACTATTGGCTGGCACAACTAGTGCTGCATAATCACCGATGGTTCCGGCAATTAAGGTCAAGTCCCGGAAGTTCTGCGGGAAAACTTTTGTCAATGAACGGATGACGATTGGTGTTGAATTAACCATCAACGTACCGTGATTACTCATGGAATTTTCGATCATGTAGCCGATAGCTTTTCCGCCACCGCCGCCGGACATGTTTTCAAATGTGGCCGAATCAATCA
>JAESQU010000203.1 GCA_016764995.1 SAR324 cluster bacterium
CTTGCGACTTGAAAAGGGGGTGGAAAACTCAGGCGCGTAAGTTGCGTTGCGTTGCGTGCATGATGAGGGCCCTCAAAAAGGAAAGAAAAGAAATTTCAAGTTGAAAGACGTTAATTGTCGGCTAGTCTCTCGCATAGTTCAGAAATAGAGTCAAGGAAAAATAAAATTTCAGCTGACTTCATGCATGCACAATTCATGAGAATCTACTCCAATTTGAGAGTGATTCAAGATTTTAAATTGAATTGCGTACCAGTTTTGAAATATCTTCCCTGGATTCCGGGTCTGCGCTTTGCTTCGTAAGGAATGACAAAAGAATTTTTTCAGTTATTCTCTATTTGACCGTTAAAACAGTATCCGTTTAATAAATTAAAAACTTGTTGTTTGTTTCCTCATGTATAAAGTATTGCCTGTCGGGAGTTGTTGTCTTAACTGTCAAGCGTCTCAACAAGCTGGTTTTTGCAGAAACTATCTCGAACTCAGGAATAGCTTTAATTTGCGCTGAGAGAACATTTTCAGCTAATTTACTGAAAACCAATTTCTATCAATAAGTTACTAAACATTTTTGCAGAGAGAAAAAATTATGGATCGCCAACGTGTTTCGTCAGGATCAATTTTTGAAGAACTTTACGGTCATTCCAGGGCGGTTGCAGTGGGAGACACAATCTATGTCTCAGGAACGGTTGGTTTCGATTATGAGAATAAGACTATTTCAGAAGATCCCGCAGAACAAACTCGGCAAACATTTCGTAATATCGAAAATGCGTTAGAGGAAGTCGGGTCCTCATTTTCAGATGTAGTGAGGATGATTACCTACTTCACAGATCAAAAAGATTGGAAAGCAATTGGGGAAGTTTTACGTGAACAACTAAAAGACGTTAGACCAGTAAATGCCGGCGTCAGGGTTGGACTAATTGACCCGCGTATGAAAATTGAAATCTCAGCCATAGCAGTACGGAAGAGACCCGCAAAGTAATTTTTGGTTCAATATCAAAAAGGACTAAAAATTTGTGAATTTTATAGAAATAATAGCTGCATTTAAAATTAATTTAAAGCACAAAAAGCTTGAGATTATATCTTCAGATGTAGTCTAATAAACGCTAAATTTATTACCGACAGACTTTGTTGAAAGGCTGTCTTTATCTCAATACAAATCAATATCTCTCCATGGAATCAACCGTTGACGAACTTGGTAAACTGAAGTATTCGCTTGCCCTCGAAATTACTCTTAAAGAAATCAAACCCACTTATGATGCTATTTACCGAGAATTAAAAAACACACGCCTCAATGGTTTTCGCCCCGGAAAGCACCCTAAAGGTTGGTTGGAAAAACGGTTCTTGTCCACAATGCACCAAGAAGCAGTGGACCGGATTATTCCCGAATACATGGATAAAGCACTGAAAGAACATTCCCTGCGGCCGATAACCAGACCGATCATCCAGAAAATTGACTTTGCCCGGAAAGATCCACTTTCCGCGACAATTCATTTTGAAATTTCACCCAAACTTCCTCCACTTGATTATGGAAAAATACAGCTGGAGAAAAGGGATGTAGAGGAAGTGACGGCCTCAGACATTGCAAAAGAATTAGAAATTTTAATGCAGCGTGAAGAAGTGCTCGCGCCCAAAGAAGGAAAAGGTGTAAAAGTTGAAAATGATGATTGGGTTCTGGTTAATTACGAAGGTACGCTTGATGGAGAGGCATTTGATGACTCAAAAGCAAATGACATGCAATTCATCGTAGGCGGTTCAGATTTGGTTGAATTTCATGCAGGTATCATTGGAATGTCTGCCGGAGATGAAAAAGAAGTCGAAATTGAACTTCCGGATCGTTTTGGTGAAAATGCTGGAAAAAAAGCAATGTTTAAGATTCAATTGACAGAAATTTCTACTGTTAAAAGACCTGAATTGGACGAAGAATTTTTTAAGAAATATGGTGTTAAGGATGAGGCTGAATTAAAAGAAAAAGTTGGCGAAACAATAATTTCCAGAAAAACTGCTGAACTACAAAGTGAGTATCGAATTGCTGTCCGCGCACAACTTTCTGATTTATATGATGAATTTGATTTGCCCGAAGAATTGATGAAATTCGAAGAGGAACAGGTTCAGCAGGAAATGGAAAAGATGTCTGCGGAAAAAGAGCTAACGGAAGAAGAAAAAGAAAAAAAACTACAAGAAGGTCATGATAACGCGGTAATTGACTTGCGAATGAAATTCATTCTTGATTCTATCAGCGAGCATGAGAAATTGGGTTTTGACGAAAATGAAGCTGCCAGAGAGTTTGTCGGCTTGGCGCAAATTACAGGACAATCTCCGGACAACTTGATTCAATCACCATTTGGACGGGATATGTATCAGCGTATTATTGTGCGCAAACAAGGAGATTCGATTCTTGACAGAGTGGTTGCGCGCGTATTTGGTGATCCGATTGAAGATATTTCCTCTGAAACTCATGAACATGTTCACGATGAAAATTGCGCGCATGATCATCTATCAAAATAATAACAATTATTAAAATCTAATTTACTATTAAGTTGCCCATGTCTCTAATTCCAATGGTCGTTGAGCAAAATAGTCGTGGCGAACGTGCCTACGACATTTATTCGCGATTGCTTAAAGACCGCATTATTTTTCTTGGTTCAGCAATTGACGACAGTGTCGCAAACGTGATGATTGCGCAACTTTTATTTTTAGAAGCAGAAGATCCTGAAAATGACATTTCACTTTATTTGAATTGTCCAGGTGGTTTAGTTACTTCCGGAATGGCAATTTATGATACAATTCAGTACTTGAAACCAGATGTGCAGACTATTTGCATTGGTCAGGCAACGAGTATGGGCGCGGTTTTATTGGCGGCAGGAGCATCCGGAGAAAGACAGGCATTGCCGCATGCACGAATCATGATTCATCAAATGATGGGTGGATTTTCAGGACAAGCTGAAGATATTGATATTCAGGCAAAAGAAATTCTCAAAATGACAGATGTTCTGAATGATATTTTAGCACGTCACACTGGTCACAAGATTGAAAAAATTGCAGAAGATACTCAACGTGATTATTATTTGACAAGTCAGGAAGCCATGGACTATGGCCTTATTGACGAAGTGATGCAAAACAGAAAACTAAAAGCAGTCTAAAACAAATTATGCGTATGAATACCGCTAAAGAAGCGCTCCTTCGTTGCTCATTCTGTGGGAAGACGCAGGAAGAAGTAAAGAAAATAATTGCAGGTCCAACCGTCTATATTTGTGACGAATGCATTGACCTCTGCAATGAAATCATGGAAGAGGAATATCAGAATGAGCATCCAGAAGAATTACAGCAGGGACTGCTAAAACCCGCTGAAATAAAAGAAGTTCTCGACAGTTATGTAGTGGGACAGGAACAGTCCAAAAAAGTTCTAGCAGTGGCTGTTCATAATCACTATAAACGAATCAGCGTAAATTTTGATAATTCTGATGTAGAGTTGCAAAAAAGTAATATCCTGTTAATTGGACCTACAGGAACAGGAAAGACTCTTTTGGCGCAAACTCTGGCAAGAATAATAAATGTGCCTTTCGCGGTAGCAGACGCGACTTCATTGACCGAGGCGGGATATGTTGGTGAAGATGTTGAAAACATAGTATTAAAACTTTTGCAAGCGGCCGATTATGATATAGAACGTGCTGAGCAAGGCATTATTTATATTGATGAAATTGACAAAATTACCAGGAAAGGTGAAAACGTTTCAATAACCCGTGATGTTTCCGGAGAAGGTGTCCAACAGGCACTGCTGAAAATCATTGAAGGCACAGTTGCGAATATACCGCCACAGGGTGGACGTAAGCATCCTCACCAAGAAACAATGCAGGTGAACACGGAAAATGTTCTATTCATTTGCGGCGGTGCGTTTACTGCGCTTGATGACATAATTAAGAGACGCATTGGTAAAAATACGATCGGTTTTGGTGCAAATGTTCACAAAAAAACCAAGAATGATGATATCCTTTCTCAGTTGGAACCTGAAGATTTACTCAAATATGGATTGATTCCTGAATTTATTGGAAGATTACCGGTTGTTGCAACTTTGCATGATTTGGAAATTGATCATTTGGTGCAAATATTACAGGAACCTAAAAATGCCTTGATCCGTCAGTATGAAAAAATGTTTGAACTTGAAAATGTGAAACTGACTTTCAAAAAGGACGCTGTTCGTACCCTTGCCAAAGAAGCGATCAAGCGTAAAACAGGAGCACGCGGTTTGCGTTCAATTATCGAAAATTCGATGCTGGATATTATGTATGAAATTCCCTCGGATCCGGAAATCTGCGAAGTTGAGATCAGTAAAGAAACTATTTTGCTACAGGCAAAACCAAAGCTGACCAGAAAACCTTCCAGCAGTATTCCACAAGCCAAAGCCAGTTAAATAGTTTAGTTCTTTAAAGCTGCTAAGCTTCCAGGAAACAATAAATATGGAAAAATTTGATGTATATGGCGTCTGCAATCCATTGATTGATTTGCTAAGTCATATTCCGGATTTATTTTTGAAAAAACGTGGAATCGAAAAGAATATTATGCATCTCATTTCGCTTGAGAAACAACAGGAATTGTTGTTGGCACTGGCTGCGGATAATTTATCGTTGGAATTTGCTGCCGGAGGTTCTGGCGCAAATTCAATGATCGGTATTGCTCAACTTGGTGGCCGTGCCGCATTCAGTGGTAAAATAGGCAAGGATGAGCACGGCAAAATATATCGGGAAAAACTTGAAGAATTGGGAGTTAGTGCTCGTCTGGGTGAAGGAGAAGGCACCACAGGAAGTAGTTTAGTTTTAGTCAGTAAAGATGGCGGCCGTACGATGAATACCTACTTGGGAATGTGTCAGGAACTACAGGCAACAGATATTGATCCGGCAGTAATTCAAACTTCAAAATACCTCTATCTTACAGGATATTTGTGGGACACAGAGTCACAGAAAAAAGCTGTCCGTTGTGCTTTGGATGAAGCAAAAAAATGTAATACAAAAGTTGCGATTAGCCTGTCTGATCCTTTTTGCGTCACCCGCCATAAAGTTGATTTTAAAAATCTACTGCAAAATTATGCCAGCATGGTTTTCTGCAATCAGGAAGAAGCATTTACACTGCTGGATACAAATGTTACACAGGAAGCGGTTGAGATTTTGTCAAACTGGACGGAAACAGTGGTATTGACTTTAGGAGCAAACGGCGCATTGATTTCACACCTCGGACAAACTTTTTACATTGATCCTTTAGCGGTTCGTGTCGAAGATACGACTGGTGCCGGTGACGCTTTTGCGGCAGGTTTTCTCTACGGAATGACTCACGATTTGTCTGCACTCGACAGTGGTAGAATTGGTGCAACTCTCGCAGGAGCGGTGATTGAGCAAACTGGGTCGCGTTATCAAGGCCAAGCCCACACGTTGATTCGTGAAAAACTCGGGATTTCGCTTTAGCAAAAAAAAACAAAAGACGACACAAAATTTTCACTTTACATCTTCCTCAAAACCGACCTCTTTCCTATGGAACTTCTTGCCCCAGCCGGAAATTTAGCTAAATTGAAAACAGCTGTTTTGTATGGCGCGAACGCAGTTTATTTGGCAGGACAAAAATTCAGTTTACGTGGAGCGTCTGATAATTTTTCTGAGACAGAATTACTGGAAGGAGTGACGTTTGCGCACAAAAATAACTGCAAAACTTATATTACTCTAAACGCTTTTTTGCACGATAAGGATCTGGCGGAACTTCCGGAATATGTGATGTTTCTGGAAGAGTGTGGAGTGGATGCGGTAATTGTTTCTGATTTAGGAGTGATGACTTTTGTTCAGCATAATTCTGAATTACCTGTGCATCTTTCAACTCAAGCATCCTGCTTAAATGTTCATGCCGCAAAAGTCTGGAAAAGCCTTGGTGCAAAAAGACTCGTTTTAGGACGTGAGGTTTCTCTCGAAGAAGCAGGGCGAATTCGGAAGGAAGTTGATATTGAAGTGGAACTCTTTGTTCACGGTGCGATGTGCATGTCCTATTCCGGAAACTGTACCATCTCAAACTATACTGCCGGACGCGACAGTAATCGTGGCGGTTGTATTCAAAGCTGTCGTTTTTCTTATTCTGCAATTCCGGAAAACACGGAAATAGCAAATGATTCTCCGGAAAAACTTCCAAGCTCGTTGATGAGTTCGAAAGATTTGCGGGGAATGGAATTGCTGCCGAAATTCATCAAAACGGGTGTAGACAGCATCAAAGTGGAAGGTCGAATGAAAAGCTCCCTTTACGCGGCTACCACCACCAGCGCCTATTCTCGCGCGCTTAAATGGTGTAACTCAACCTCGTTTCAGGAATGGCCGCAGAAATTGAAAGAGTTTTCCGGAATGTTGGAAAAAATTCCGCACAGAGGTTACACAGAAGGATCCCTGCAAAAACAACCTGGTGCGGATAGTGTTTATCAAGGTGAGAGGAATAGTAGAAATTCCGGCTATGAAATTGCGGGAACCGTAATGGAAGTTGAGGATGGAAAATCGTTTACTCTTTTGACACAAAATTCTTTCGACAGAGGATGCGCTTTGGAAGTCTTAACTTTTGACGGAAACGTGATTGAAGTTTCCACGCATGAAATGCAGGACATCTCCCGTCTTCCGGTTTTACGGGCAAAACCCAGTCGTCTCCTGCGTTTTTCCTACCCTGCCTTAGACTCAATTTCTCAGCATAGTTCGGCAAAATCTCGCATTCAACCCTTGAATGTGGTACGCTTGAAATCCAGTTTTGCGGATGTTTAAATCTGATGATTTTCTTTCTCGTTAGAGAAATACTCCCCGGAAAAAGAAAAAGAAGAAAATTGACAGAAGTGCGCCGACAGGGAGTGTTATGACCCATGACATGAAAATTCCGCCGATTACCCGCAAATCCAATGCTCCAATTCCACGTGCCAATCCAACACCCACCACAGCACCTACCGCAATATGAGTTGTGGAAACCGGAATGCCTGTTCGTGAGGCGAGAACAACGGTAGCGGCTGCAGCGAGTTCTGCGGAGAAGCCACGAGTGGGAACAAGTTCGGTAATTTTTGTGCCGATCGTTTGTATCACACGATAACCCAGGGTCGCCAATCCTAGAATAATTCCGCAACCACCAACAATCAAAATCCAAATTGGCAGTGCGGAATTTTGAGTCAATTCTCCTCCACTTTGAACAATACTGACGACTGCGGCCATGGGGCCGATTCCGTTTGCGACATCATTTGAACCATGGGCAAAAGCCATCGCGCATGCGGTGAAGAGCATCATGACTCCAAAAATTCTTTCGATTTGAGAGAATTGTTCATGCACACTTCCCGCTTCCTACATTTTTAACCGGTCAATCAAGAAGCGTCCTGTCAAAGCAATGAAACTCCCGAATGCGATTGCAACCAGAAAACTTTGTGGAATACTGAGCTCAATATCAAGATGCTTCAGTCCTTTGAAAAGGGTCACAAGTGAAATCAGGAATCCAACGAAAAATAGGTACAATGGTGCATAACGCAGAGCATTTCTAAACGGCGTGTCTGTGTCCAGAATAAAACGCTGAATACTCCGCATTATCAGAAATGCTAATGTGCCTCCAACCATGGGAGAAACCACCCAACTGATGACAATGGTGCCGATTTTCGGCCAGTTCACTGCATCCATCCCAATGCCCACCATGGCAAATCCTACAATTGCGCCGATAATGCTGTGTGTGGTTGAAACCGGCCAGCCCATCCAACTGGCGACTGTCAGCCAAAGTGCTGCGGCAAGTAAGGCAGAGAGCATTCCCCAGACGAGGATTTCAGGATTTCCAAGTATTGGTGTAGGATCAATGATGTCTTTACGGATGGTTCTGGTTACATTACCTCCCGCGATAAAAGCACCGGCAAATTCGAAAATTGCCGCAATGATAATTGCCTGCTTGATGCTGATTGCACCAGAGCCAACGGAAGTTCCCATTGCATTGGCCACATCATTGGCGCCAATTCCCCATGTCATGTAAAGACCAAACACAATGGCCAGGGTAATGAAAACGGAACCGTATTCAATAAGCATGTCACTCCTTGCTTTTGTCAGCGAAAAACCAGGCTGTTACAGCCTAATTCTGTGCAATCATCAGTCGTAAACGGCTGCCTGTTTTTTTTGAATAATCTGCCAGATCACCTATCCATTCGAAAACTTCATACCAGAACATTACATCAACAGGCTTCATTTTGTCTTCAACCTCAAACATTCTGCGTACAAGCGCGTCTTCCAAATCGTCTGCCTCTGTTTCTGCGCTTGAAACCTGATCAATCATTGCCAATAATTTTTTTATTTCATGACGACCAAATCCTGATTCAAGAACATCTCCAAATTCTTCAGAAAGACCTTGAGCCATGTAACAGACACTCTGAGCTTTTTCTACAAACAAGATCAGGTCTTGACGCAATTCGGTTGGCAGACTCATTCTTCTGAGAGCCAATAATTCAACAATGTCCTGAGCAACATCTGCAATAGTATCCTGCATATCCAGCATTTCCAATAAATCGCTACGATTAATGGGCATGAAAATATTTCGGGGAAGATGATTGCGGACTTCGTTTTTGATCAAATCTGCTTCTTCTTCAGCAAGTGATATTTGTTGTTGAATTTCTACAACTTTTACAAAGTTACGCTGATTTAATGCCTCAAAAAATTCCTTCAGCGGAACAACACATTCAACCACTTTGTTCATGTGATCTCTCAACGGTTTAAAAGGCGACTTGGCAAACATAGAACTGATATTGATCATAATATCTCCTTATTCTGCAAAGTACGTTTATGCATAATGCTCAATCCCCGTTTGCGCCGTTCGTTTGGAATCCGCCACTTTGCAAGTGTTGATCTTTACGAGCTTCTTCCAAATCAGATTTTATCATTTCTTCAATCATTTGTTGTAAATCACACTTGGGCACCCAACCTAGTTTTTCTCTAGCTTTGCTTGCGTCGCCAATCAACAAATCGACTTCAGTGGGGCGGAAATAAGCAGAATCAATTGAAACAATAATCTTCCCGCTATTGGCATCCCGTCCAACTTCATCAATACCGCTTCCGGACCACTCCAGAGTCATTCCAACTTGCGCAAATACACGTTCAGCAAATTCCCGGATTGTGGTGGTAACTCCAGTCGCAAGCACGAAGTCTTCCGGCTTTTCCTGTTGAAGCATCTTCCACATGCCTTCTACAAAATCTCTGGCATGCCCCCAGTCACGCTTCGCGTCAAGGTTGCCGAGATAAACCCTCTCTTGTGTCCCTGTTGAAATTCTCGCAGCTGCGCGAGTTATTTTTCTGGTGACAAAAGTTTCTCCTCGTATCGGTGACTCATGATTGAATAGTATACCGTTACATGCGTACATATTGTATGCTTCACGGTAATTGATTGTGATCCAGTATCCATAAAGTTTTGCGACTGCATAAGGTGAACGAGGATAAAATGGAGTATTTTCGTTTTGAGGAACCTCCTGTGCCATTCCGTAAAGTTCGCTCGTTGAAGCTTGATAAAACTTGGTTTTTTCAACCATGTCCAAAAGCCGAATTGCTTCCAGAATTCTTAATGTTCCAAGTCCATCCGCGTTTGCAGTGTATTCCGGTGTTTCAAAAGAAACATGAACATGACTCTGTGCTGCAAGATTGTAAATTTCATCCGGCTGAATTTCCTGAATAATCCTAATCAAATTTGTGGAATCGGTCAAGTCACCGTGATGCAAGATAAAATTTCGTTTGTTTACATGCGGATCCTGATACAAATGGTCAATACGTCCGGTATTAAAACTGGAGGAACGTCTTTTTAGACCATGAACAATATAATCTTTTTTGAGCAAAAGCTCGGCGAGATAGGCTCCGTCTTGACCGGTTATTCCGGTAATAAATGCTACTTTTTTCATTTTTATTTAAGTTATACAATAAGTTGTGTTTGTATCATTAAGACTAAGAAGCTGATGCCAGTTCAGCATGATGAAAATCCTTCAGGGCTTTACTTACACGCTCCAAACCGCTTTTAAGTTCTTCTCCAGAAATATTTAGCGGCGGTAAAAACCGCAGAACATCCGGTCCCGCAAGCAAGATTAAAACTCCATTTTCCTGACAAGCAGTGACCATTGCGGAAGCTTTGTTTTTCCATGCTTTTGAAAGCACTGCCCCAAGCATCATTCCTCGTCCGCGAATAGTTTCAAATAAACTTAACTCGTCGTTGAGTGTCTCCAGGTGTTGCCTAATGATTGCACCTTTTTGCAGAACTCCTGACAGCATTTCCGGAGTATTTATTTTCCTGAAAGCAGCTCCGGCAACCGCGGTTACAATCGGGTTTCCACCGAAGGTAGTTCCGTGGTCGCCTGGTTTAAAGCTCTGCGCGACTTTTTCTGTACAGAGCATTGCGCCAATTGGAAGTCCGCCACCGAGCGCTTTGGCCATGGTGACAATGTCCGGAATCAGATTCGGTGCCGCACCTTCAGATGAAAGCTGATCTTCTTCAACTTCCCATTGGTAGCCAAATAATTTTCCGGTACGTCCCATTCCACTTTGTATTTCATCAAAAATCAAGAGCGCGTTATGTTGGTCGCAAAGTTTTCTTAAATGCCGCAAAAATCCGGATTGTGCGGGATTAACTCCGCCTTCTCCCTGAATCGGCTCGATCATTACTGCGCAAGTTTGCGCTCCGATCATTTCCGTCGCGGCCTCAAAATCATTAAACGGACAGTAGCGAAAACCTTCCGGAAGCGGCTCAAATCCTTGTTGATATTTAGGTTGCGCAGTGGCAGTGACGGTGGCAAGTGTACGTCCGTGAAACGAGCCTTCAAAAGTCAGTATCTCACGTTTTTCAGGAGGATGAATCAAACTCGATGATTTTCTTGCCAGTTTAATTGCCGCCTCATTTGCTTCTGCCCCGGAATTACAGAAAAATATACGATCCGCAAATGTAGCGTCCACCAGGTTTTCAGCAAGTTTTATGGCAGGTTCCGTTAAATACAAATTTGTAGTATGCCAAATTTTTCCGGCTTGTTCAGTAAGCGCGAGCAATAGTTCCGGAACCTGGTGCCCCAAACTGTTTACCGAAATTCTTGCGCCAAAATCGATGTATTCTTGACCCTCTCTGTCCCAAATTTTTGCACCCTTACTATGGGTTAAAATCAAGTTGGGTGCATAAGTTGGCAAAAAAACCCGTTTTGCGGTTGCTAACATTTCAGCAGTTGTTTGCGTTTTGTTTTGTCCTGATTCGGTATTATTACCATTTTCCGGATCTACTTCTTTTATATTTACAGTTTTAGC
The DNA here is from genome assembly GCA_016764995.1 of SAR324 cluster bacterium. GTDB lineage: Bacteria > SAR324 > SAR324 > SAR324 > NAC60-12 > Arctic96AD-7. Next base: position 11,280 of record JAESQU010000203.1, read on the forward strand.
AGCAGAAATTTTGTCTGCAACAACATCTCCTAAATTCAGTAATCGTTCACGGTTTGCCATACAGAATTCAACAAATCCATGTTCACTGACTGCAAGTCGAATCATTCTTGGCAACGCCTGATATAAACGCCGAAATGCTGTGCGCATCACAACTTCATTTTGCAGGGCATTTGCAGGCAGAGGTCCGAGTTTTTCCCGGATCAATTTTTTGATACGTGGAAGTTGATCTTCAAGCAGCATGGTGTGTTTGCGAAATTGTTCTTTTGTAGTATTTTGTCTGTTTCCAAAAATTACAGCAATTGTTTATGTTCGAAGAAATTTTGTTTTTTATCCTAACTCATTTTGTTCATTAATTCAATCCTGACAGAGCATAATTCTGTATAACTTGAACAAACTGAAACAATTCTCAACTTGCCTGTTCAACCAATTATTTGATAAAATCAATTTTAGACAAAATAATATTCCATCGCACCAATTTTCTAAGGATCAAATATTGAACCCCATTAAAATTCTTGAAAGATGTGTAATTCACCATCCAAAAAAAATACTAGTCTCAACCATTCTACTGGGCATCATGGCTGTCCCAAGCCTGTTTTATCTTAAAAATGATCCCAGCCCGCACCTTTTACCTTCCAGTCATCCTGTTCGTGTAGCGATGCAGCAACTCCGTGAAGATTATACCGGAACAAATCCGGGTGTCTTCATCATGCTGGAAGCAAAGGACACAATCTTTAACAAATCTTCGCTGGAACGTGTCCAGAGGCTAACGGAAGCAATCGAAAATTTGATTTTGCTTTCTTCGGAAGACTTAACTGCTCTTACACAAATGGCAGAACAGTTTCCGGTGGAAGAAGGGGAATCGCTCAGTAAAATACTTCCAGAAGAAGTCACAGAATTAGATGACATGTTTTGGCTGGAGTTTGCCGAAATTCGTGAATCACTCGAACAGGACGCCCTCTGGCTTCCGAAATGGGATGCCTTGGTGCGGAATTTAGAAGTGCGTGCCGCTCCGATTGTGGAGGTGAAGTCTATGTCAAATACTGATGATATTGTTGGTACAATAGAGGGATTAGAAATTTCTCCAATTTTGGAAAAAATCCCAGAAAACGCAACAGAAATGAAAAGTTTGCGAAGCCGAGTTTTAGCTAATGAATTGTTCAGGAACTATCTTTTCAGTGAAGATGGACGGCGCACTGGAATATTTGTAGAATTGGCAACAGACGAAGATGATTCAGAAAATCTTTACGCAATTTATCAAGCATTGGAAAAGGTTTTTGAGGATAATCCAGGTGAAGACGTCCATTATATCGCGGGTTTTCCAATTGTTTCCGCCACCTTGCGCACAGTAATTGACCAGGATACAAAAAAATTCTTCCCTTTTGTGGCGTTACTGGCAGTCTTTTTCCTCTGGCTGACTTTCAGGAGGCCAAGCGGCATTGCGGTTCCCATGCTGGTGGTTGGATTTTCGATCTTGTTCACGTTAGCCATAATGGTTATTTTTGAAGTGCCACTTAATTCAATCACTTCTGCATTGCCGGTTTTTTTGATTTCGATTGGTGTGGCAGATGGTATTCACATGTTTTCCGAATACCGTGATAATCGTCTGGAAGGCCATCCCAGAGAAAAAGCGGTCTCGTTGATGCTCGAAAAATTGGCTCTGCCGGTAACAATGACATCCCTCACAACAGCAGTCGGATTCTTTTCTCTCACCGTCAGTGATATTATCCCGATTTTGACTTTTGGTATTTTTGTGGCAATCGGGACTTTGCTGGCAATGGTGCTTTCACTAGTATTTATACCGGCGTTACTGATGGTTCTTCCGGAAAAGAAAACTGCGTCAGTTGGTGATTCAGCAAGTGGTTCAAGCAACAACAGTGGAGTACATCAGACGAATTTCATGGATCTCCTTTTCCAAAAGTTTCTTGAAGGCATAACAGCTTGGGTTCTTCGCAACGCGCGGCTGATTTTGCTTGGAGCTCTGGTCATTACAGGATTTTCGGTTTATGGACTTTTTCAACTAAAAGTGGAAAGCAGTCTCGAAAGTTATTTCAAACCAGACGCGCCTTTTGTGGTGGCAAACAAGGCCATGGAA
>JAESQU010000204.1 GCA_016764995.1 SAR324 cluster bacterium
ACGAATGACTCATCAGTAAGATATTTTTTAAACGATATTTTTTAAGTACACAAGCAAACAAGAAACAGATAATAAGGTGAAGGTTCAATGACTCAACAAAGCAACAACTACCGACCAGAAATGACAAATGCCGGAATTGAAGCCTCATATCCGGTTACCGTAACGGATGAATATGGGAACACCCGTGAAACCCATATCACCGGTGAACGTCCCTTAACAATCTATGTTGACAAACAGGAAATCGTCACCTTAATGACTCTGGGTAAATATCCTGAATTGCTGGTAATAGGTTATTTGCACAATCAGGGTTTCATAAAAAAAGCAGCAGAAATAAAAGCGGTACAAGTTGATTGGGACGTTGACTCGGCGGTAGTTGTCACCCAGAATGGAACTCAAAATTGGGAGGAAAAACTAAATAAACGTACTGTGACAACCGGATGCGGACAAGGAACCGTTTTTGGCGATATAATGGAAAATTTGGACGAAATAAACTTACCAAGACCAACTTTAGCTCAATCTTCGTTTTATCGTCTTTTGCACAATATCCGTCTTTACAACGAAGTTTATAAAAAATCGGGAGCTGTTCACGGCTGTGCTTTGTGCAAAGGTGAAGACATTGAAGTTTTTATCGAAGACGTTGGCCGACACAACGCAACCGACGCAATTGCCGGGCACATGCTTTTGGAAGGTATAAACGGCTCCGATAAATTATTTTATACAACCGGACGCCTGACTTCTGAAATGGTGATCAAAGTCGCGCAAATGGGAATTCCGGTTTTGTTTTCACGCGCCGGAATCACACAAATGGGCATGGAGCTTTCAAAAAAACTGGGCGTAACAACAATTGCGCGAGCGGGAGGAAAACACTTTTTAGTTTACAGCGGTGCGGACACATTGATTTTTGACGCAAAACCCGCGGAAAAAACCGGTTCCCGCCTCGAAACTTCCAGCAAAGATAATGAAGAAAGTACACTCCGTGAACGACGGAGAAAAGCAGAATTAGAGGTATGAGCGGAAATGTGGATTTCCGTTTATTTCCTTAAAAAGCGTTGCATGATGAATTCCGCAATTTCATCACTATTATTCATATCCAAAACCGGCAGTTGAATTTCTTCGCTGGGAGGCTGGTCTGTGGCCAGGGCGATTATGTGCGGATCGTTCGGAAATAAAAATGGTTTGCCCAGACTTGGCCGGTGTAATTCAATCTTTGCCAGCGGCTCATGTTTGAAACCCTCAACCAAAACCAAATCCAATTCACTCAGTGACAAGTGGGGCAATAGTTCTTCCAGTGTCGGTTCCCCTTTTCTTTCAGGTGACTCATGGACGAGCGCCCAACGTTTTGCGGAGGCCACCAACATTTCACATGCTCCTGCTTTTCGCAATTCATAGCTGTCTTTTCCCGGATGGTCAATATCAAATTGGTGGTGAGCATGTTTGACCAGGCCAATTTTTAAGCCTTGCCTGTTCAAGACCGGAATCAAGCGGATCAGCAAGGTGGTTTTTCCGGTTCCGCTATAAGCGCAAAATCCAAGCAGTGGAGGAGATTGTAGTAACATAATGTAAAAACTCCGAATTCAGTTTATTGTTTCAAATGCATATTTTTCATAGACTGTCATTACTTGCTGAAAATTTACTCTCCGCCAGTTGACCATTCGAGAGATGAAACTGGACGTCGGTCAGGCCATCAAAATATTGCGGTACATGACTGGTGATCACAATTGACATACCTGCAGATTTCATGCGGCACAATAAAAGACGCGCTTGTTCTCTTGATTCATGGTCCATATTGGACATCGGTTCATCAAGCAACAAAACTTTCGGCTTCAAAATCCAGGCACGGGTGAAAGCAACTCGTTGCTGAACTCCTCCGGATAAAGTATTTGCCTGAATATTTGCCAAGTCTGTCAGTCCGGACCATTCAAGGGCTTTAATCACTGATTCCCGGCGCTGTTTACGGTTTAAAGAAGTGAAGCGTAAACCATAAGCAACGTTTGATTCAACACTGCCGCTGAACAATAATGGTTGCTGGTGCAGGTAAATTATTTCTTTAAGAATATTGCGGATTGCTTTTTTCCAGCTAAGCGACTTTCCGCTATATTCGATTTCAGCTTCAGCAGGTTTTTCAAGGCCGGCAACGATTTTGAGCAGGGTAGTTTTTCCAGAGCCGTTTTTTCCTGAGAGCAAAATACATTTTGCAGGATACAAAAACAAATCAACCTTGCGCAGAATTTTATTTTTGGCAAACGATTTTTCTATACCACGAAAAACAAACAGCGGTTCGCTCATGTCGTGAACTCCTTTTTTCCCTGAATATAGCTCAAGAAAGCTGTCAGCAGAAAAGCGAGAGACAATAAAACCATTCCCAGCGCAATTCCCTGCGCAAACTCTCCCTTACTGGTTTCAAGGGCAATTGCAGTAGTAATGTTGCGGGTGTATCCCATGATATTTCCGCCAACCATCATCGAAATTCCTACCTCAGAAATAATTCTTCCAAAACCGGTGAGAACGGCTGCCAGTAAACCAAAACGGACTTCATAAAATACGGTCAAGATTGAAAACCAGGTTGGCGCACCCAGGGTACGGGCTGTTTCCCATACTCGACGATCTGACGCCTGAATCGCGGCATAACCCAGGGCTACCAGTACCGGAAAGCAAAGAATCATCTGTCCAATTACTATTGCGCTTTGTGTGAATAACAACCGCAAATTTCCAAAAGGACCTTGCCGTGTCAACAGTACATACAGGAATAATCCGATGACAACGGTGGGCACAGAAAGCAGAGAATTAAAAAAAGCAAGAATAATTCTTCTGCCTGGAAAATTAACATGGTTCAACGCAAAAGCGACTAACAGCGCCAATGGAGTGGTTAACAAAATCGCTTTGAGTGAGACCGAAAATGAAAGCAACACGATCGACCATAATTCAGCATCGCCGGATAACAGCAATTGTAATGCTTGTTGAGTAGTTAAAAGCAAACCGTTCATTTCAGTTTTTTACCGCAGTAGGAGTAAACAAAGGTTGGCCCTCCAGACGGAAATTTCGGATGTGATTTTGCCCCTCTACTGAAGTCAGCCACGCAATCAGTGACATGGCGCCCAAATAATTAATGCCTGGATAGCGGGCAGGATTCACAGCAATTATGCTGTATGGATTGTGTAATTCCGGATCGCCTTCTGCCAACAATTTAAGAGATAATTTTGAGCGCATAACCAGCCAGGTTCCACGATCAGAAATTGTATAAGCGTCCAATTCGCTTGCTATTTGCAACACGCGCCCCATACCCTGCCCTACTTCGCGGTACCAAGAAATTTCCGGTTTCAACTTTGCTTTTTTCCAAAGAAAAAGTTCCTTTTTATGAGTACCGGAATCATCGCCACGCGAAACAAATATGTGTTTGCCGAGAGCAATTTTTTGGAGAGTTCTCACGGCATCATTTTCTCCTCGGATTGTTGCAGGATCATTTTCTGGACCGACAATAACAAAATCATTGACCATCACACTACGCCGATTTACACCATATCCTGCATCAACAAAACGCAGTTCTGCCTTTGGCGCATGAACCAGTACCACGTCCACATTACCGTCCTGGCCCAGGCGCAAGGCGTGTCCCGTTCCGACGGAAAGTACATGTACCACATTGCCGGTCTGTTTTTCAAAATGTGGAATGAGCACTTTGAGCAGTCCTGAGTTTTCGGTACTCGTTGTGGTTGCTAAACGGATCGGTTCTGCCGGAACAATCCCTAAGCTGAAAATATATAATAAAAATACAAGTATGATTTTTTTCATAAAATATTTAATTAGCTATAATGCAGTCGTAAAAAGTTGTCATTCCCGCGAAAGCGGGAATCCAGGAACTTGTCAGTATCTGAAATAATGGATTCCCGCTTTCGCGGGAATGACATATAAGTGTGTAATATTGACTTTTTACGAGACATTAAGCTATAATTTCCTTTCTACGACCTCTCTGACTCTAAAAATTCATTTACGAAATTTGAATTGCTTTTGCTTCATGCATCATAAAGCCATACCAGCACTTCTTCACCCTCTGCAAATCCTTCCGATTCTTCATCTGTCAGGAGAAATGCGTCTGCTTGAGTTGTAGAAGAAAGGATCGACGCGCCTCCTGCCGCAATAAAAAAAGCTCGCTCGTTTTCAATCCGGAGACGTACATATTCAATCCTGCCAATTTGCGAAGAAATTTTAGTTGCCAGTTTCACTTTTTTTGTTCTGTATGGCCAATCTTCAGAGCGCCCACCCATCAACCTCAGCGAACGCCCGACAAAATAATCATAGGCTGATAAACATGAAACAGGATTGCCCGGAAGTAAAAATACTTTTTTCATGCAACCCGCTACACTTCCGAAAATTAGTCCAAATCCTGTTGGTGCGGCGGGACGCATTGGAATTCCGTGCACCAGTAATTCGCCAAGTTCATCAACCAAAGTTGGTCCATGATCCTCAATTCCTACCGAAGTTCCTCCGGAAACACAAATTAAATCTGCACTGGACTCACGCAAATGTTTCCGCAGTAATTCACGTTCATCCGGAAGATGATGAATTGCTTTTAAAACTCCTCCATCCCGCTTAATTAAAGGAGCCAGCATTACCGAATTTGAGTCAACGATTTTTACTCCGTCGGCTTGCTCACCGGGTTTTAACAATTCATTTCCGGTAATAAATAATTCTACTTCCGGTTTCCGGACAACTTTTACCTTTTTCATGCCGACACTGGAAAGCACAGCAATGTCCTGCGGACGGAGAGACCTGCCCTGCCTGAGAATAATCTCATCTTTTTTAATATCTTCACCAATTTTACTCACATGTTTTTCAGGAGAAACTGCTTCCAGAACTTGAATTTGATCGCCAATTAATTCCGCATGTTCCGCCATCAATACTGCGTTTGTGCCTTTTGGCAGCGGGCCACCAGTCATGATACTTAGAGCTTCACCCGGATGAATTTCAGCATCATACGTTTCTCCGGGAGTAACTTGACCGACTATTTTAAACATTAACGGATTGTATGCTGACGAGCCAAAAGTCGATTCAGCATCCAGTGCATAGCCGTCCATGGCTGACCGATCAAAGTTTGGCACATTAACCGGTGAAATTATGTCCTCAACAAGGACACGCCCACTTGCTTCTACAGTGAGAATGTCCTCCGCAGATAACAACCGCGAATGTTCTTTGATTAGTGAAAGCAAAGTTTTCACAGGAGTGCGCTTGAGGAATCCGCGCATGCGGATGTCAGCTTTTGACTTCATTTGAACCAAGTGTATTCAAAAAATTAAAATTAAATTTTCCAAGGTTCATGGCCAATCTCAAAATGCAGTTCAAGAAAGGTGCTTTGAGAACCCGCAATCAAAACCTTGCTATAGTTTAGCATTGTTTAGCTATCCAGTGGAAGCATTCCGGTAAGACGAGGACGTAGTGGTTGGAGTTCGCTGGGGAAAGGTAGGATTTCCTGGAAGTGTTGCTTGTCATCTACACTGAAATCAGGCGTCTCCTTCAGTGGGAGGAACCGGATCAAACAAAGGCCCTTTCCAATCTCTTCTTTTTCCGTAGCGACTTTGTGCTGCCTCAAGCGATTCTATATTTTTGGGTCCGCGATCCTGGAATATTTCCTGTTCAATCTCAAGAAACCCCCTCAGCAACATGCCAGCTCCTTTGTAAAAATCGGCGTGAGGCGCTGATTCGACTGATTTGGAACAAGCAGGAGCCCAGACAAGCAGGTGTTTTTTCAAAAAAACTGCTTGATGCTCAAGCCAACGCTCTTCCTCTTCCGAGTCTTTCGAGTTTGTCTGTTTGCTAATTAGCCAATTCATAATTTCCAGTTCAAAACCAAGTGTATCCTCCGGTTCCGGTAATTCACCTTCCTTTTTTTCCAACCCCACATCTATCATAAATCCACGCACTGCCGCCAATGGAGCTTGAAACACACCGCCCGCAAGATAGTAAGATTCGTAAGGGAAGACATCAGGTTTGTGTGGTCCTATAAATAATTGAACGAATTCAAATTCAACCTCATTTGGACCATTTTTTTCAAGGTAGCCGCCGATGTGTTGCCAACCTTCGGCCATCACCGGAGACAACCGTGCTGCTCCTTTCACCCGCTCAGAAATTTCTTCCAAAAGGGAAAGGAGAAATTTTGGATCCGGTTCTTTCCAAAATAGATGCACAAAAAGACCATAGTATTTTTGACGAAGTTCAGCTAATTCCTTCTCTCCTGTCATTATTTTTCCTTTCTAAATGTCTTCCTCAATTTCTCCTCCGGCTTCAAATAAAAGATGTTCCATTTGTCTGGCAATAAGTTCCTTGTACTCAAAACTGTCCTCAAGTAATTCATTCGGCTGCTGCTTTCGTACTTCACGCTCCTCCAAAACAGCGCCTGTCACCGACTTTTCAATTTGTGCAAATAGAGTTTCTTTAGTTCCCTGTTCCTTGTCAATAACTTCCTGTTGCCACCAACGTCGCCAGATTTCACGGTAAGGACCTTTTACCATAAATTCGGATGATGATTTTACTGCTTGTGAGGCATCAATCTCTGCACCTGTGCGTAGCCCGTCCACTTCATGCCATTTTTGCAAGGACTGGTCTCGAATAAAAGCATCAAGGGCTGCGTCCATGAATTCCTTGTTCTTGCTTTTGCCGCGTTTTTTTCTGCGATATTTATTCCGGACTTCGCTCATCTTAAGGTTCCCATCCTTTATCAACTTCCATCATGGCTACAATTGTGCGACAGTCTGGACACATTCTGAGGATGTTCTTACGATTTCCGGAAAAGGTGTGTTTTAAGGATTCAATCTCGAACAGTTTTGACTCAACTGCTTCCAGTGCCCTTCTGTTGATATAGGGTTTTTCGCATTTGGCACAGGTGATCATCTCATCTTCGGCAACCAATGCATATTCAAGTGACGGCTTCTCCAATACCAACTCACTCTTGAGGGTGATAACATTTTCAGGGCAAACCTGCTCGCAAAGCCCGCATCCAACGCAGTTGATGTGCTTAAAATACAAGCTGTTATTCTCTTCTTCAAATTTAAAAGCATTGGTGGGACAGATATTGGCACAGGAGCGGCACAGGGTGCATCCGGATTCGCGGACTTCAGCCAGAGCGAATGGCAGGTCTGATGAAAGCTCAACTCTGCCAGATTCTTTGCCTGTTTGTTCAACAAATCCTTGCAGAACTTCGGAAAGAATTGCACGATTCTCGGTTTGGCGGGGAGTGCTCCAGCTAGGAACCAAAGGAGCTTCACTTAACTGAGAAGTAAATTCATTGACTGCCTCAATCGCATCGGCTTCCATACCTTCCTCAGCCGTGATAATTCGCACACGCTCCTGCCCCAAATCAAAATGATGCAAAATCGTCTGGGTAAAATCATATTTTTGATAGAGTAATTCACGCTCACCGTTCGGGCAATTCTCACAACCGAGGAGTCCAACTCCGGCAGCTCCCAGAGACATAGCTGCAAGCATGTTGGATTCGGACACATAACGCAGACATGGCACCTCTATCGGTAACACGCCGGAGGAATATGGAAGTTGTAACTGCCCTGCGGTATCCAATACCTTGTGTCCCATTTCTTCACAATGAAAGACAATCACAGGAGGTTCTTCCTCGCCACGTTTCTCTTTAGATGAAGCCAGCAGGGTTGCCATTCTGGCATAAATTTCTTGCGAAGTCGGTTCAGTAAATTGCAGGGCTGAAGTGGGGCAGGCAGACACACAAGCACCGCAGCCTTCACAAGTCATGTGATCCACTTGAATGCGGAGTGGATTTTCTGTCTGTCTGGAAATGGCTTCAAAAGGACAATAGGTGATGCAGCGTCCACAGGTTTCGATCCCTTTGTCTCCGCCGGCGCAAATCTCCTTGTCGTAGGTAACATGTACCTGCTTGTGAAAGTTTCCGACTAATTCCCGAACCTGCCTTGCTGTTTCTTCCAGAATTTCGTTTCCGGCACTTGAAAGCAAATGCACTCCTGTCCGCCTTTTAACTCCAGGAAGGATGGTTTTAGTCAAAACGACCAGTTGGTCGGCCTTCAGTTCAAAGCGTTTTTGAGAGCCTCCGTTCGTCAAAGCATCCGGTTCCAGAGTGATCTGGAAATTACCCAGACGACCTTCTACGGCAATTAGCGATGTCCGCTGTTTCAAGAGTGGTGACTCATCTTCCAAACCTTCGATTTCAGGGGAAATGCAAAGCGTCACTGCTCCTCCTGGGCCCTCTTCCACCAAATCATCCAACATACTCGCCAGTTTCAGACCCTCCGCAAACTCCGTGTAGATCACCACCCTGTTACCAACCTGAAGCGGATTAACTGGAACAGTTTTATGCGCCTTGAGGTTAGAGGCGCGGATTTCGGCCTGAATCATTTTCAAGGCTTTGGAGTGGGCCTGTTCTGAGTCAGGATGTGGAGAGAAACATTTTCCTTTCAAATCAAGAAAATGAAGAGTCTTGCCCGGCAAGGCTTCCTCAAAGATAGCTGGCTCTGCACAACAGCCGACTAGTACATGCTCCAATTCCTGTTGGTCCGCCTCCCTAGCAAATGCCTTTATCTCTTCCTCAGGTTGAGTTGCAACTGTAACCAGAGACGCAGGGTTCCCGATTTTTTTCAAATCAACATTCAGTGTGGAACGGCAATTACAGAGAAATGCCCCCCAACGCTTTTCCAGCATCAGAAACTCTCCTTTCGCTTAAAAATCTTTAGATGTTTGTAAAATGTTTGTTTAGTTTTTCTATAAAAATACATTTGAACAAATCAGTGTAGGTAGTATATATTCATTATCATTACACTAAAAGTTTTTTCAACAAATATTTTTATATCAGCAGTTTACCTTTGGGAAAGCATTGACTTTGAGGAAAAGGAAGGATATGAAGGAATTGTATTTTTCGATACCAGGAGCTAGCTAACCAGAACTCTCTCCATACACTTAAAGATCACTACTCTTTGCTGCCGTCCGGAAAGACATTGCAATGTATTACATTGATACTAACCTGTGAGCGGAATTTGAAACAGTGCAGGTGGAAAATTCAGTGGAGCTTTCAATTCTCCCCCCCATACCATGACAAACCTTAAGATTATACCACCGGCCAGAATAGAAGCAAATTTGACGCTGGAAACCCAGTTTGCATAAGGCCTGATAATTTTTTCGAATAAAAGCTCAACAAAAGTGAGTATCATTGGTAAAGTTAAACCCAATCCAATAATTCCCCACCAAAACCAGGTTGACAGCGCACCTTGAGTGACGTACTCATAGGCCATAGCACTGCCGTTGGGGGTAATGAATTTTCCTGCTTCATCCAATTTATCAGGATTCGAAGCCAGATGAGTCATAAACAAATAAATTTCAAAACCCTCGATGACGATAAAGGCTAAAACGGCATAACCGATGATTTGCAAAACACTGGATGATTCTTCTTTTTCGTAACTCATAAACGCATGTAACAAGATGAACATCAGTCCTGCTCCGGCTAATCCGGTCAAGAGTCCCGAGTTGAGAAACAAATAAGGCAAATACTGTTGAGACCACAAGGGGACAAACATTGCTCCACTTAAGAGCAAACCCGTGTAGAAGGACACAAAGCCCAACAGAGGAATTCCGACAACTCCCAAAAGGCGCCGGTAGAACTGATTAATTTCGAAAAACCAGAGGGCGGCGTATCCGACAACAACCGGAAAAGCCAAACCTACACTCCAGCCCCCAATAACCATCCATGAATTGTAGTTGGAAAAGAAAAACGGAAAGAGCAACCCTCGTTCAGGTTTACCAAGGTGAAAGGTGATGAACAGACCCGCCAACGCGAGTACAGGAACGGTAATAAGGGCAGCGGTTTTTGAAAAACTTTCAAAGGCTTTGTGTTTTATACCTATCAGGTCGGCCACCACAGCCACTATAAACATTCCGCCTGTGAGACCACCGAAAAAGAGGTACATGGGGATAAAAATATCGTTGCCCCATTTTGAGTTAATCAGAATGATAGATTCCATTTGGATTCCTCCCGTAACGAGTCTCTATGAAAAAATTGAGGGTGTTGTAATAATATCGAAAGTAGACAAAGACAGTCAATACATGAGACCGACACCGGTTTGCCGGAATAGGAATCCCGATGCTGAGTTTGGCCGCAATCAAAAAAACTGTACGGAAAACCCCTTCAGGTTCTCACCGGAGATCTTAAATCCCCGGTGAAAATTACGAATCTACAAACGCGCTTGCCTGTTTAATAATTGTAGGCCTTGCTCCAGCCCCAAGCTCCGCTTGAAGAACCACGAGCTGCGGCACGAGTGCGAACTAAGTTGGCCACTTCTTCCGCATCACCTGCCACCAATGCCTTGGTAGCACACACTGAAGCGCACATCGGCAGCTTCCCTTCGGCAATTCGGTTTGAACCGTACATTTCCTTTTCACGATCTGAGAACGCTTCTTCCGGTCCACCTGCGCAGTAAGTACATTTGTCCATCACACCACGTTTGCCAAAGGGCGAGCCTTTGGGGAATTGCGGTGCGCCAAAAGGACAGGCATAGAGGCAATAGCCGCAACCTATACAAGTTTCCTTGTTGACATGGACAATGCCGTCTGCTCTAGTGAACAATGCATCTACAGGACAAACAGAAACACACGGTGCATTTGAGCAATGCATACATGGAACCGCTACATTGGTTTCGCCTGGTTGACCTTCGTTCACGGTAACCACCCGAATGCGGGCAATCCCCGGTGGAACGTCGTTCTCGTTCTTACACGCTATTTCACAACCACCACACTCAATGCAGCGTCTGACGTCGACGTAAAACTTCATTCTGGCCGGTGCATGTTTCCCTTCCGGTCCAGAGGCTGTACGGGTAGGGATGGTAATATTTGATGTTGCCATAATCCTTCTCCGAAATCAGGCCTTCTTGATTCTGCAAAGACCGGTTTTGGTTTCCTGCATCTGAGTGATGCGGTCATAACCGTAATTGGTTACTGTGTTTGCCGATTCTCCCATCCCATAAGGTAGATAACCGTCGGGATACTTATCTGACAAGTCTACTCCAGACATTACTCCACCCCAATGGAAGGGCAAATAAACCATATCGGGGCTTACACGTCTGGTGACCTTAGCTTTGACCTTGATCTTGCTGGGACTGCTATCGGTATCTTCCGGTGATTCAATCCAAACCCAGTCACCGTGTCTGATCCGGTTATCGTTGGCCAACTTCGGATGTATCTCCACATACATTTCCGGTTGTAACTCAACAAGCCACCAGCAGTTCCGTTCACTGTTTCCTCCACCTTCGAACTCAACTTGTCTTCCGGTAGAGAGAATCAGTGGATACTTTTCAACCCAATCGGCTTTCTGCAGACTCTTGTAGAGAGTAGGCACACGATAATGATCCTTAACATCGTCGTATGTCACCCACTCGGTAATTAAGTCCGGCCGTGGAGTGTGAAGCGGTTCACGATGTTTAGGCACCGGATCATCTTTGAAAGTCCAGACATTGAAGCGGGCACGACCGTTGCCGTAAGGAGCCAGTCCTTTGGCGATCGCTTCTTCAAACACTTTCCCAGTCAGATCGGTTTTCCAGTTCTTCATTTCCGCATAACCTTCATTGATGGAACTATCAACTGGAGCAGAACCACTGCCTGCAAGTAAGGTATTGCCGTCAGGCGCCTTAACTCCCCAACGTGCACGGAAACCCAAACCACCCTGGGCTACAGGAATACTTGTGCGGTAAAGAATGTGGGTACCGGGGTGTTTATCCGTCCAGCAAGGCCAGGGGAGACCCCATTGCTCGCCATGAACCGGACCACCTTCAGCAATTTTAGTTTTGAGGTCAAAGGCGTGAGCCCAATCTTGTTGCCGTTTCATTCTTTCCACGGTTTGACCAGTCATTCCAATGGTGCGCATCCCCAAGTTCCACTCGCGAGTGATGTCCTCCGGTAACTGCTTCCATGCTCCATTTTTGCTCTTCTTGAACTTGTCGCCAAAGCCAAGGCGTTCGGCCAAGTCGATGACGATATCAAGATCCTTGCGTGATTCCCAAACCGGCTCAACAACCTGGTTGCGCCACTGGATATCCCGGTTGGAATTTGTCACCGAACCAGCCTGCTCATAAACCGTTGCAGCCGGAAGGATGTAAACTCCGTCCTTGCGGTCTGGGAGAATGGAAGTGGTCGTTACGAAGGGGTCGATATCCACCAGCAATTCCACTTTGTCCAGAGCAGTCTTGATCCGGTCCATTTGTGATTGGCTGTTGGTGGAGTGTCCCCAATAGAAAGCTGCATGGACATTTTCATCCTGTCCGAGTTCCTTTGGATCCATCAGCACACCTTCGTACCAGCGAGCGACTGTGAAACCTACCTTGTGCTGGATTTTTTCATTGGCAAAGCGGTCATTGATCCATTTGTTGTCCACATCCCAGACATTAGACCAGTGCTTGTAAGCGCCTTTTGACAACCCATAATAACCAGGCAGCGTATTTGAAAGCACTCCAAGGTCAGTAGCACCCTGAACGTTGTCATGTCCGCGGAACACGTTTGTGCCGCCTCCGGCTTTACCCATGTTTCCTAACACCAACTGCAACACACAGTAGGATCGTGTAATTGAAGTACCGTTGGTATGCTGAGTACCTCCCATGGCCCAAATAACTGTTCCTGGCCGGTTTTCAGCCAACAACCGAGCTGTATGTTCCAAATCGGCAATAGATACTCCTGTGATATCGGCCACAGTTTCAGGATCGTAGCGTTTCAGTTCTTCTTGCAGGTTGCTGAAACCATAAGTTCGATCCCGGATCATCTTCTTATCCTCCCAGCCATTCTTCAGGATAATGTTCACCAGACCATAGATGAATGCCACGTCTGTTCCTGAGCGATGGCGCACATACTTGTTGGCGAAAGCAGCTGTCTGCGAAAACCTGGGATCAACAACAATAATTTGAGCGCGGTTCTCTTCCTTGGCAACGAGGATGTGCTGCATCGCAATGGGGTGCGAAGTACAGACATTCTCTCCGATAATAAGAACGCTCTTGCTGTTTCGTATGTCGTTCATTGAATTTGTCATCGCCCCATATCCCCACACATTAGCCAGTCCGGCCACCGTGGTGGAATGGCATATGCGGGCCTGATGGTCGATGTTGTTTGAACCCCAGAAGGCCGCAAACTTGCGCAGTGCATAAGCAGTTTCGTTATTGTGATGGGCTGAACCAAGGATCATCAAGGAATCCGGTCCGTGCTTTTTGCGAATCTCCTTTAACTTGGCGGTGATCTCACTCATCGCCGTATCCCAACTGATCCGTTTCCATTTTCCACCTTCCAGCTTCATGGGAGACTTGAGCCGTTTTTCGCTGATTACATGCTCCCTAGCTGCTGCTCCTTTGGAACACAGGCTGCCCAGGTTGATTGGATGTTCGAACCACGGTTCGATGCTGACCCAAGTGTCGTTTTCAACTTCTGCGATAAAACCGCAGCCGACGGCGCAGTTGCCGCAAATAGTTTTGATTTGCTTCAGCTTGCGCGGATTCTTCACTCCTGATTCTGCCGCTTTTGCCTCTCTCACTAGAGAGGGGCCCATTGCCACCAGTCCAACTCCCATTCCAGCTGCGGTAACAAAACCGCGGCGGCTCAGCCTGGGATTGAGGCTATTCATCATCGCGGGATTAAAATACTTCCCGTCACTTTGTGTAACTCTGTTCAGTTTCATGCTCCTCCTGGTTTTTAGTTGTAAAGAGTTTTGTAATAGCGCTCAGCTTCTTCAGTCCGCTTGTACAAAATCGGACCTGTGTAAGTACCGGTATCTGTAACTTCTTCATTCAACCCGACTGTGCGTGCGGTCAAAATGGTCGCCGAGGTGACTCCCACACCCGCAAGCATTCCGAAGAGAAAACCTCTTCTACCCGAACCTTTTTCCTTGTCCATATCCAAATCTCCTTGCTGTCAGAAAGTGTTCTTAATTAAAAGCCAGAACGGCTCTTTAAATCAACTGCCCCAACGCAGAGCAGTAGTGAGTTGATTGAAGTCGAGTCTGATTTTACAACAGCGTGGTATTCAGACTGTCGAAAATGATCAATCAGCTGATGCATGTGATGGAATCACAGATGATGCTTCCATCTTCGTTCAATGAAGCCACCTCAATCTCAACTTCATACCCTTCTTCAAGGTCTTCCAAGCTACCGCCCATTAGACCCACTGTTTCAGGTTCGATCACTTCCACATTGGTACGCAATGCAAATTTGACCGTAAGTTCATTGCCATTCCCCTCAACAATCAATGCTGAACGGTTAGCAAGATCAAGATTTTTGATTCTTCCTTCAATCATGTTTGTCACCCCTATCTGAAAATTTTAAAATCACATTTTCCCTAAGCTTAAACCCCAACGTATAACTATGCGAAGAGCTTGTCAACAAAAAAATTACTTATTTTTAGATTTCGCGAAAAATAAGAAAAAAGTATTAAAGCGCAACTTTTCCTAATTCCGTAAAACCAACGTATTACTTCAAAGGAAGCTTGTCAACAAAAAAATTACTTTTTTTTAGATGTCGCGAAAAATAAGAAAAAAGTATTAAATCGCAACTTTTCCTAATTCCGTAAAACCAACGTATTACTTCAAAGGAAGCTTGTCAACAAAAAAATTGATTTTTTTAGATGTCATGAAATGGGGAGACCGCTCTTAATCAATCGCAGTCAATTTCGCCAGCTCCGGCTCCGGTGCGTGAGGTCTCCGAAGCTGGAACCAACATGCGCTTGGCGTACTGTTCAATCCGGTTCCACTCCGTTTCGTCCACAGTAGCCCCTTCAGTGAAAACTTCGTCCGGAGCCTTGGCTGGAAACGCCACTGGATAGTTTCTTAATTGCCCGGAACTGGTTCTTAGCAACCTCATATCCAAAGCAGAGGCAACGGTGAACCGCTCCAACACCGCCGCATCTGCGCGAACCATTCCGCAGTCACAAAACACCACTTCGGTGGTTCCGTCAGCAGAAAGCAGTTCAATCTGAATCGCCAGCGAATACTCAGAGGATGCTAAGACTGCCGACACCAAGACAAGTAATGGAACATCAACCTTTCGCAGATGAATTGCGGCATGTTGTGCACAGAGCAAATCGCATGCAGACGATCCTGCATACAAAGCGGATAATTTCTGCCCTGATTGGGGACTAAGGTTCCATTCCGGTTCGCTTTCAACAGTAGCTACCGAACCGGAATCTTCAGTATCAAATGCATTCAGCGCCGCTAATCCCACGGACAGCGAGCCGATTTTTCTCGTTGCCAGCCAGTAGTTAACGCGCCCAAAATCTTCCGCCAATCCCAAAGGTGTTCCGGCGCCAAGCGCGGCCTTCCGGAAGGTGACTTCGATTTCGCTGAAAGAGACTTTCACGCAACCTCCTGCGGCAGCACGGGAAAGCTCCAGTCGAGGTTTTGCTTGCGACACAACTCTTCCGGAAGCGGCGCTCCTTGATAAAGCGTGATTCTGGTCCAGAGGTCGGACTTAGGATCGAACTTGGCCGCCCCAAAAAACGAAAGCTTGCAGCGCAGCAGGTCGATCGGCAGGCAATTCGCTGCCACGAGGTTGTCTTTGATTTCAGCGTAGGGATGTTTGGAAACGGTCTGCATCCGCCGAACTGTACGGCGCAGCTCCGGATACCGGAGCAGCAAGGCAGCAGTGTTTTCCTCTGAATCTGAACCGTCTAGTACTTGCCAAAGGTGCTGAATCTCCCGTGCAATCGCATGCGGCATTTCCTTGTCGGCACCATCTTCCAGATAACGATCCCCAAAACGAGGTTCGAGCTTTTCTTCCGAAACGTACCAAAAACGCTGCTGAGATTCCGGTTGAGTGAGGTCAACCTCCAGCGCCCAGACGTAATGTTGCTGAACAAGTTCCTTTAGTCCGCACACAGTCATCGTGGGATCGTGTCGTTCGTAATCTTCCGTACTCATTGTTTCGGTAAGTTCATCGACCAAATCGCCGTGAACTTCCACCAGAAAACTGATTACCATTTCCTGTGCTTCCAGCGAGAGTTCAGCCTCAGCCTTTTTGTAAAGCCAATTCCACGGTGAGGACTGCGTTCCCCAATGCGGATCGTCTTCCAACCATGAGCGCAGTGTATCGAGGTCTGTTTTCAATTTGGTGATTCGTTCGGTTTGCCGGTCGTCCGGAACGTTCCACTCGGCCACATGCTGCCGGGCGCGCTCCAGTAAGTTCCGAAAGTGTTCAAGACGTTCCGGATCAGCTTTGGTTCGCCCCCGTACTCGCGCCAGCGCGGTTTCACGGGCGTGCATCCAGTTGTGAATCAGAATGGGGTGACTGATAAGAAAGGGCGCCATGCCGAGTCCAGTCGCGTTGCCGATACCGAGGTGACGCTTGTAGTCCGGATGCAATGGAACGAAAGTTTCCGGAGCACGGCAGCGGGCGATGTGTTCGACAAGTTCGTGGGTAAAGGCGCGGATGAGATAGACTGTGAGCAGTTCTGCCCGAAAGGGTCCTGACATTCCCGGGCGCCCAGCGATTTTGGCGCGGTCGGCGACTCCAAATTTGCCGTTGCCGTAAACTGCCGTAGTGCGCATCAGATAGCCGACGCTGCCGAGCAGATCGAGGTCCGGCTGCTTTCCGCTGGCGAGACGATCCACCACATGTGAA